>NZ_JBJGZS010000013.1:0-117372 GCF_054050635.1 Geodermatophilus sp. SYSU D00079
GGGGGGGGGGGGGGGGGGGGGGGGGGGGGGGGGGGGGGGGGGGGGGGGGGTGGGGGTGGGGGGGGGGGGGGGGGGGGGGGGGGGTGGGGGGGGGGGGGGGGGGGGGGGGGGGCGCCCCCCCCCCCCCCCCCCCCCCCCCCCCCCCCCCCCCCCCCCCCACGTCGGTCAGGACTCGAAGGCGCGGTCGATGTACTGGTCGACGTTCTCCGCCGTGACGACGGGGGCGTTCAGCACGATCTGCCGCGGGACCTCCGGGGAGACCAGGTCGGAGAACGACTTCTCCTGCGCGATCAGCCGGGCCAGGCGGATGCCGTCGGCGGCCTGCGTGTGCGGGTAGATGACGGTCGCCTGCAGGACCGACTCGCCGGACTCGATCTCGCGCATGGCGTTGGCCGAGCCCGCGCCGCCGACCATGATGAACTCGTCGCGGCCGGCGTTCTGGATGGCGGCCAGGACGCCGACGCCCTGGTCGTCGTCGTGGTTCCAGAGGGCGTCGATCTGCGGCGCGGCCTGGAGCAGGTTGGCCGCGGCCTCCTCGCCGCCCTCGACGGTGAAGTCCGCGGCGACGCGGTTGGCGACCGACAGCCCGCACTCGCTGAGCGCGTCGGCGAAGCCCTGGCTGCGGTCCTGCGTCAGCGGCAGCGAGTCGATGCCGGCGATCTCGGCGACGACCGCGTTGGGGTTGTCGCCCACCTGCTCGCAGACGTACGTGCCGGCCGAGACACCCATGCCGTAGTTGTCGCCCAGGATCGTGGTGCGGGCGGCGAACGGGCTGTTGAACTCGCGGTCGACGTTGATGACCGGGATGCCGGCCTCCATCGCCTGCAGCGCGACCGGGGTCAGCGCGGCGCCGTCGAAGGGCAGCAGCACGATGGCGTCGACGCCCTGGTTGATGAACGTCTCGACCTGGCTGATCTGCGTGCCGACGTCGTTGGTGCCCTCGGCGACCTGGAGCTCGACGTCCTCGTACTCCTCGGCCGCGGCACGGGCGGCCTCGGTGATGCCGGCCATCCAGCCGTGGTCGGCGGCCGGGGCGGAGAAGCCGATGGTGACGGTGTCGCCGGTCTCGTCGTTCGAGCTGGCGGCGTTGTTCCCGCCACCGCCTCCGCCGGAGCTCTCCTCGGGGGTGTTGCTCGTGCAGCCGGCGATCAGGGCGCCGGCACCCACGAGAGCCACCGCGGTGGACGTCAGGCGCCGGTAGGGGCGCCGCCTCGCTGCAGACATGTCATCTCCTCGAAGGACAGCCTCCCTGGCAGGACTCGGCCAGGTGGTGGTGCGTCGGTGGTGCTCCCCGCCGGACAGTGGCCGGCGAGGGGTGGTGCTGCTGGGGGGCGGGCGGCGGCTGCCGCCCGCGCACGGGTCAGGGCTGGGGGCGGTCGGTGGTCGCGCCGGGCGGGGTGCCGCCGGGCCCACCGGGCACGGAGCCGCCCGAGAGGGTGCCGGACGGCGCGCCGGCGGTGGTGGCGCTGCCGGACCCCGATCCCCTGCCGAGCCGGCCGAGGCTGAAGCTGCCGGTCGCCAGCCGCATCTGCAGCAGGACGGCGACGACGATGATCACGCCGCGGGCCACCGCCTGCGCGGAGCTGGACAGGTTGTTCAGGGTGAAGACGTTGCCCAGGGTGGTGAAGATCAGCACGCCCAGGACGGTGCCGACGATCGTGCCGCGGCCGCCGATGAGCAGCGTGCCGCCGATGACCACCGCGGCGATGGCGTCGAGCTCGGCCAGCGTGCCGTGGGTGGAGCTGCCGGTCGTCGTCCGGGCCATCAGCATGACCGCGGCGATGCCGCAGGTGATGCCGGAGAGCACGTAGAGCCACATGGTGTGCCGCTGCACCCGGATGCCGGCGAGGCGGGCGGCCTCGGCGTTGCCGCCGACGGCGAAGGTGCGCCGGCCGAACGTCGTCCGGTTGAGCAGGACCCAGCCGGCGACCGCGACCAGCGCGAAGATGATCACCAGCGTCGGGATGCCGAGGACGTCGCCGGAGAAGAAGGCGAGGAAGTCGCGGTCCTGGACGATCTGGGTGCGCCGGTTGGCGATGATCTCCGCCAGGCCCCGGGCCGCGGCCAGCATGGCCAGCGTCGCGATGAAGGCGACGAGCTTGCCGTAGGCGATCACGACGCCGTTGACCAGGCCGGCCCCGGCGCCCACGGCCAGCGCCGTGAACACCATGACGATCCAGTGGGTGTCCTCGGCCATCTGCTGGGTGGCCAGCGTGGTCGCCCACACCGAGGAGAGGGCGACGATCGCACCGACCGAGAGGTCGATGCCCCCGCCGATGATCACGAACGTCATCCCGACGCTGATCACGCCGATCACGGCGGCCAGCCGCAGGATCGTCAGGACGTTGTCGACGTCGGCGAAGCGGTCGCCGGCGGTGGCCACCCCGACGACGCAGAGCACCGCCAGGGCGATCACCAGGCCGAGGTTGCGCCCCACCGGGCCGGACATGAACCCCGGCCCCTTCCCGCCGGTGCGCCCCGGCGCGGTGCCGGCCGGCTCCGGGGTGGAGCCCACCCCGGTCGCCGCGGTCGTGCTGCCGCTCATGCCACGTCCCCTTCGTGCTGTGCGTGCGCGCCGTGGGCGGCCGCGTCCTCCATGACCAGGTCGAGCACCCGGTGCTCGTCGAGCGCGCCGGCCGGCTCCTCCGCGAGCACCCGGCCGTCGGCGACCACGAGGACGCGGTCGGCCAGGCCCAGCACCTCCGGGATCTCGCTGGAGACGACGACCACGGCGACACCGCGGTCGGCCAGGTCCCGGATCAGCGCGTAGATCTCCGCCCGCGCACCGACGTCGACCCCGCGGGTCGGCTCGTCGAGCAGCAGGACGCGGCAGTCGCGCAGCAGCCAGCGGGCCAGGACGACCTTCTGCTGGTTGCCGCCCGACAGCGTCCGCACCTCGCGGTCGACGTCGGCGGGCCGGACGTCGAGCGCCTGCACCTGCTCGCGGGCCGCGGCCTTCTCCGACCCGCGGGCGAGGAAGCCGCCCCGGGCGAAGCGGCGCAGGCTGGAGATGCTGATGTTGCGCGAGACCGACTCGCCGAGCAGCAGGGCCTGGCTCTTGCGCTCCTCCGGCGCGAGGCCCACGCCCGCCGACACGGCGGCGGCGACGTCGCCGGGGCGCAGCCGCCGGCCACCGACCCGGACGGTGCCGGCGGTCGCCCGCCGGGCGCCGTAGACGGTCTCGAGGATCTCCGAGCGACCCGAGCCGACCAGACCGGCCAGCCCGACGATCTCCCCGGCGTGCACCGAGAAGGAGACGTCGGAGAAGCGCCCGCGCAGGCCGAGACCCTCGACCTCCAGCAGCGGTCGTTCCTCGGTGTGCGGCCGGGTGCGCCGCTCGGGGAAGACGTACTCGATGTCGCGGCCGGTCATCAGCGTGATGACCTCGCGCGTGGCGGTCGAGCGGGCCGGCAGGCCGGTGGCGACGGTGCGGCCGTCCTTGAGGACGGTGATCCGGTCCCCGACCTGGCGGATCTCCTCCAGGCGGTGGGAGATGTAGACGACGGCGACGTCGTGGGCGGTCAGGTCGCGCATGACCGCGAAGAGCCGCTCGACCTCCTCGTTGTCCAGGACGGCGGACGGCTCGTCCATGATGATCAGCTTCGCGTCCTGGGACAGCGCCCGGGCGATGCTGACCATCTGCTGGGAGGCCGCCGGCAGGGAGCCGACCTCTGCGGTGGGCCGGATCTCGGCGTGGCCGAGCCGGGCGAGCAGCTCGGACGCCGCGCGGTTGGCCGACGCCGGACGGGTCAGCCCCAGGCGGGCGTGCTCGCGGCCCAGGAAGACGTTGTCGGCGACGGTCAGGCCGGCCACCAGGTCGAGCTCCTGGTAGATCGTCGCGATGCCCAGCGACATCGCCGCCTGCGGCGTGGTCAGGGAGACCGGCTCACCCCGCCAGGTGATGCTCCCGGCGTCGGGCTGGTGGGCACCGGCGAGGACCTTGATCAGGGTCGACTTCCCAGCGCCGTTCTGCCCCAGGAGGCAGTGCACCTCCCCCGCGCGGACGTCGAGGTCCACGCCGTCCAGGGCGCGCACCCCGGGGAAGCTCTTGACGATGCCGTGCATCTCCAGCAGAGGGGTGGTCACTCCGTGCCTCCTCCGGCGGTCGGGGCCGCGGCGCGCTCGCTGGGACCGACCACCACGCCACCCCCGGACTTTTGCTCACCATTGACCATTAGTCGTGTCAGGCGAGAACTTATGAGCCGCGTCACCTCCGGTCAAGGTCCCGGGGGGCAGTTACCGAACCGCAACGTCCGCGCGGAGTCGGGAGGAGGGCGCTCCGGGGGGCGGAGCGTCGGGCCTACTGGGCCAGGGCCTGGTGGACCGCGTCCTCGTCGAGGAAGCCCTCGATCGCCATCAGGGCCGCACCGAGGCGGCCCGAGAGGTCGGGCGCGTCGCTGACGGTGATCTCGAGGTCGCGGGCGGCCAGCGGCATCGAGCGCCGGTACACCGCCTCCCGGATGCCGGCCAGCAGCGGGGCGCCGGCGCGGGCCACGCCCCCCGTCATCACGATCCGGTGCGGGTTGAAGAAGTTGACCAGCGCGGCGAGCACCGTGCCGATCGTCCGGCCGGCGTCGCGGACCAGCTCCAGCGTGGGACCGTCGCCCTGCGCCGCCCGTTCGACGAGCTCCCGGACGCTGCTGACCGACAGGCCCGCGGCCACGGCGTCACGCAGCAGCGCCCCGCCGCCGGCGATCGCCTCCAGGCAGTTCTCGTTGCCGCACCGGCACACCACGACCGGCCCGCCGGGCCGGCCGACGTAGATGTGCCCGATGTCGCCGGCACTCCCCTGGGCGCCGCGGTACACGCGGCCGTCGACGATGACGCCGCAGCCGATGCCGGTGCCGACCTTGACGACGAGCACGTCCTGCACCGATCCGCCGACGCCCATCTCGCCCAGCGCCATGACGTTCACGTCGTTGTCGACGAAGACGGGGCACTCGTAGCGGCGGAACGCCTCGGGGATCGGGTGGTCGTGCCAGCCCGGCATGATCGGCGGGTGCGAGGGCCGGCCGCTGGAGAACTCGACCGGCCCGGGGACGCCGACGCCGACCGCGCACACGTCGCTCGGGGTGAGACCGGCCTCGGCGAGCACCTTCTGGCCCAGCCGGTCGACCTCGGCCAGCACCGGCCCGGGGCCCTCGGCGATGTCGATGGGGTGCCCCGCGGTGGCGAGGATCTGCGCCGACAGGTCGGTGACCGCGACGTCGACGCTGGTCACCCCGAGGTCGACGGCGAGCACGCACCCGGCGCGGCTGTTGAAGTGGAGCAGCGTGGGGGGCCGTCCGCCGGTGCTCCAGCCCGGGCCGCCCTCCTCCAGCAGGTTGGCCGCGATCAGCTGGTCCACCCGCGCGCTCACCGTGTTGCGGGACGCGCCGGTCAGCGCCACGAGGTCCGCCCGGCTGCGCGCACGACCGGTCCGCACGTGACGCAGCAGCGCCCCGGCGGATGCAGATGTGTGCGCCACGCCGTCATCGTGGCACGGCCCCGCCACTTCCCTCCCCGATGAGCGCGGCGACCTCGTCCGGGTGGGTGTGCACGGTCATGTGCGCGGCCCCGGGCACCTCGACCAGCCGGCCGTGGGGTGCGGCGGCGGCGACGGCGGCGGCCCAGTCGTGCGGGCAGAGCCGGTCGCGGGTGCCGCGGACGACGGTCACGGGCACCCGCAGGCCCCGCAGCCGGACGTCGATCCGGTCCGGGGCGGCCACCCGCCACAGCCGCCACATCGCCCGCGGGCCGGTGTGCAGCCACTGCGCGAGCACCCGCGGCACCTGCGCCCACGGCTCGCGGGCCGCCGTCCGCAACCACCGGCCGGCCAGCACCGGCCAGGTCCGCAGCCGCGGGTCGGTCGTCGGCCCCAGCAGCACCACCCCCGCGACCCGTGGGTCGCCGGCCGCCGCGGCCACCACCTGGCAGCCCTGCGAGTGCCCGACCAGGAGCACCGGCCCCTCCCCCAGCCCGGCCCGCAGGAGCGCGGCCAGCTCCTCCAGCGGGGGCACCGGACCCGGCAGGCCCATGCCCGGCAGGACGACGACGTCGCCGGGCAGCCGCGCCCGGACGAGGGCGGACGAGCGCGCGTCGAGCCCCAGGCCGGGGACGAACACGGGCCGGGGACGGGGGGTGGGCACCGCAACGGTCTACCGGTTCCCCGCGTGGGGCGCCGACCGGCGGGTGGTGCGCGAGACTGTGACCTGGATCGCGCGGAGCCGCGCACGGCCGGGAGCAGCCGGAATGGGAGACTGATTCATCATGACGACATCACCTGAGACCGCCCCCGTCGGCACCACCCGCTCCGGTCGGCCTCGGGTCGTCGTCATCGGGTCGGGCTTCGGCGGGCTGTTCGCCGCGCAGGCGCTGAAGAAGGCCCCGGTCGACATCACGCTGATCGGCAAGACCAGCCACCACCTGTTCCAGCCGCTGCTCTACCAGGTGGCCACCGGCATCCTCTCCGAGGGCGAGATCGCCCCGCCGACCCGCGAGGTGCTGCGCGGTCAGCGCAACGCCCGGGTGGTGCTCGGCGAGGTCACCCGGATCGACCTGGCCGCCCGCACGGTCACCTCGACCATCCTGGGCCGCACCACGGTGCACCCCTACGACGAGCTGATCGTGGCCGCCGGCGCCGGGCAGTCCTACTTCGGCAACGACCGGTTCGCCGAGTTCGCCCCCGGCATGAAGAGCATCGACGACGCCCTGGAGCTGCGCGGCCGCATCTTCGGCGCGTTCGAGCTGGCCGAGCTGGCCACCGACCCGGCCGAGGTCGACCGGCTGCTCACCTTCGTCGTCGTCGGCGCCGGCCCCACCGGGGTGGAGATGGCCGGGCAGATCGCCGAGCTGGCCCACCGCACGCTGCGCCGCGACTTCCGCAGCATCGACCCCACGCAGGCGCGGGTGATCCTGCTCGACGCCGCCCCGGCCGTCCTCCCGTCCTTCGGCGAGAAGCTGGGCGACCGGGCCCGCCGGCAGCTCAACCGGATCGGCGTCGAGGTGCAGCTGGGCGCCATGGTCACCGACGTCGACGCCAACGGCATCGAGGTCAAGGACGGCGACGGCCAGGTGCGCCGCATCTCCGCCGCCACCAAGATCTGGGCCGCCGGCGTCCAGGCCTCCCCGCTGGGCCGGCAGCTGGCCGAGCAGTCCGGCGCCGAGGTCGACCGCGCCGGGCGGATCTCCGTGCAGCCCGACCTCACCCTGCCCGGTCACCCCGAGGTGCACGTGGTCGGCGACATGATGAGCCTGGACCGGCTGCCCGGCGTCGCGCAGGTGGCCATCCAGGGCGGGCGCTACGCCGCGGAGCAGATCGAGCGGAGGATCGCCGGCCGCGCACCGAAGGGCCCGTTCCGCTACCGGGACAAGGGCTCGATGGCCACGATCTCCCGCTTCTCCGCCGTCGCCGACGTGGGGAAGCTGAAGATGGAGGGCTTCCTCGCCTGGGTGATGTGGCTGGTGGTCCACCTGGCCTACATCGTCGGGTTCAAGAGCCGCCTGACCGCCGTCCTGCACTGGATCGTCAGCTTCCTCGGCCGCGGTCGTGCCGAGCGGGTGGCCACCCAGCAGCAGGTGTACGGGCGGCTCGCCCTCGAACAGCTGGGCGCCGGGTTCGCGGTCTCCAAGTCCGGCGGGCCCAAGGACACCGACGCGCCGGCCGAGGACGTCACCGAGCGCCGCTCCGCCTAGCGCGCCGCTGCGCGCCGGTCGCCGAGCCAGCCGTCGAGGGCGGCGGTCACGAGGTCCGGCCGGACGACGTGGCCGCCGTCGAACTCCTCGTAGGTGACGTCGTACCCGGCGGCCGCGAGTTCCCGGGACACCCGCCGGCCGCAGCGGTCGACCGGCAGCACGCGGTCGCCGGTCCCGTGGGAGATCCAGATCCGCGGGGAGCCCCGGTGCGCGGGCGCGGCGACGAAGCCCGGGGAGAAGGCCAGGACGGTGTCCAGCAGGTCGCCGTTGGCCAGCCCGAGGGAGAGCGCGTAGGAGGCGCCGTCGGAGAAGCCGCCGACCGCCACCCGGCTCACCGGGTGGGCACCGAGGACCCGGCCGAGGGCCGCGTCGAGCACCGCGACGTCGCGGCCGAGGCCGCCGGCGATGAGGTCCCAGGTGCGGGCCACGGACGTCGTCGCCAGCACGATCACCCCGCGGGCGGTGGCGGCCTCCCCGATGGCGACCAGGCCCTGCGCCGCCGTCCCCCCGGCGCCGTGGCAGAAGACCAGGAGCGGCCGGGGTCCGTCCGCGTCGGGGACGGCGACCAGCGCCTCGGCCCGCCCGCCGAGGTCCAGCGACGTCAGGCCGACGGGGAACGGCCGCCCGGCGGGGCTCGTGGACGGACGGCTGTCCAGCCGCCCGTCGGCCGCCTCGCGCACCGGCCTCAGACCGCGTGGGCGACCGGCGGCACGTGCTCGTCGGGCCGCTCCAGGTGCAGCGGCTGCAGCGCACGGCTGGTGTCGAGGTAGAGGAAGGCGTCGTAGCGCCGGGCCAGCACGGTGGGCACGTAGTTGCCCCAGCGCTCGCGCTCGGGCCGGTAGACCACGCCGATCGCGCGGTGGTCCAGCCGCCGGTCCAGCGCGGCGGGGCGCGGCCCGTCCGGGGGCCAGACCAGCAGGGCGTCCTCCCCCAGCTCCTCGTGCAACAGCGCCTCGAGGCTGCCGACCCGTGCGGGGGGCACCTCCATCCGCTGCACCTGCGCGCCCCACTCCCGCCCGGCGACGACCCCACCGCGGTGGCTCCCGAACCCCACGAGGACGACGTCGCCGGCGCCGTGCCGTTCACGCACCAGCTGGCCGACGTTGACCATGCCGGCGTCGGCCATGTCGGTGGCCCGCGCGTCGCCGACGTGGGTGTTGTGCTCCCAGACGACGGCCTTGGCGTCACTGTGCTCGAGCAGCCGGTCCAGGGTGTCGGCCATGTGCACGTCGCGGACGTTCCACGACTCCGCCGAGCCGCCGACCATCGCCCGGTAGTACCGCTCGGCCCCGGCGACGACCGCGGCGTTCATCTCGGCCGACAGGTGGGCCTCGGGGTCGTCGGCCGGGGCCGGCCGGCCGCGCTCCTCGCACAGGTGCCGCAGCAGCTCGACCACGGTCTGCTCGCAGGTGGTGGGCGCGAAGCGGGTGGCGAAGGCGTACTCGGCGCCGTCCTCCCCGAAGGGCTCGAAGCAGGCCAGGGCCTGCGTCGCCTTCGCCACGTGCTCCGGCTCGTGCTCGCGCAGCCAGCCGACCAGCTCGTGCATCGAGTCCCAGAGGCTGTAGACGTCCAGGCCGTAGAACCCCACCCGCGCGGCCTCGGGCCGCGCGGCGTTGACCTCCCGCAGCCAGCGGCAGAAGTCGACGACGTCGTCGTTGGCCCACATCCACGTCGGCCACCGGGCGTAGGCGTCGAGGGCGTCACGGGGGTCCTCGTCGGCTCCCGGGCGGAGCTTGACGCTGCGGTTGACCCGGTAGCAGTCGGGCCAGTCACCCTCGACGGCGACGAGGCCGAAGCCGCGCTCGGTGACGAGCCGCCGGGTCAGCGCCGCCCGCCAGGCGTAGTACTCGTGGGTGCCGTGGCTGGCCTCGCCGATGGCCACGATGCGCGCGTCGCCGATCCGCTCGAGCAGCGGGTCGAGGTCGGCGGGCTCCCGCAGCGGGCGGGCCAGGTCGCGCAGGCCGTCGGCCATGGCCCTACTCCGCGCTCCCCGGCTCGGCCATCTTCGCGTGGCCGGCGGACTTCAGCTTGTCCGGCAGCACGGAGTTGGCCGCGGCCTGCGCCCGGGTGAGCAGGGAGCCGGCCACGACCTTGTCCTTGCCGGCCATGAGGGCCTCGAAGCCCTGCTTCGCCACCTGCGCGGGGTCGTCCTTGGGCCCCTGGCCGAGCTTGGTGTCCAGCAGGTCCCCGCGCTCGAAGAACTCGGTGTCCGTGGGGCCCGGCATCAGGGAGGTGACCGTGACCCCCGTGTCGCGCAGCTCGGTGGCCAGCGCCTCGGCGAACGACTGCACGAAGGACTTGGAGGCGTTGTAGACCGCCTGGTAGGGCCCGGGCATCGTCGAGGCGATCGAGGAGGTGAACAGCACCCGGCCCTCGCCGCGGGCGGCCATGTCGCGGACCACGAGCTTGGCCAGGCGGACGGTCGAGGTGACGTTCAGGTCGATGATGGCCTGCTCGTCCTCGACCGGGTTGTCGACGAAGGCCCCGCCCTTGCCGACGCCGGCGTTGAGCGCGGCCGCCGCGAGCGGCCGCCCCGTGGCCTGGACGGTGGCCCAGAGCGCCTCGACGCCCGCGGGGGTGCGGAGGTCGGCCTGCACCGCCTGCACCGTGGTGCCCCCGGACCGCAGCTGCTCGGCGGCGGTGGTCAGCTCGGTGTCCTCGGCGTTCACGACGAGGTCGAACCCGGCGCCGGCGAACTGCCGGGCCAGCTCCAGGCCGATCCCGCTGGAGGCTCCGGTCACGAGGGCGAGGGGGCGTGTCTCCGTCATGCGGCCTGCCCTACCCCGGTGCCGGGCGGCCACTCCTCGGCCGGTCGCCGGCCACCGCCCCCTCGCGCACCACCTGGGCCGCCACCGCCCGGAGGTCACCGGTGCGCTCCCAGGTGCGGCGCTGGCGGGCGGCGGAGGTGCCCAGCGCCCACAGCCGGTCCAGCAGGGCGGCCACCTCGTCCTCCTCGCCGTGCGCCCGCAGGTCGTCGGCGAGCTCCCCGACGAGACCGTCGACGGCGGTCCGCGCCGGCACGGGTTCGCCGCGCACGGGGTCGAACAGCTCGCCGGACAGGCCGTCCCGGGCCGCCCGCCAGCGCGCGGCGCGCAGCAGCTCCGGGCGGACCTCGGGGCACGGCTCGCCCGCCTCGGCGCGGCCGGCCAGCACCCGCACCAGCGCGCGGGCCAGCGCGGCGTGCAGGACGGCGGCGTCGAAGTCGGTGCAGACGTCGGCCAGCCGGAACTCGAGGGTGGGGTAGCGGGTCGAGGGGCGCAGGTCCCAGTAGAGGTGCCGGCCGTCGCCGATGGCGTCCCCGCGCACCAGGGCGTCGACGACCTCCCGGAAGCGCCGGGCGCTGCCCAGGTGCTCGGGCGGCCCGGCGTTGGGCCAACGCGACCACCACGGCGTCCGGAAACTCTCGTAACCGGTGTCGACACCGTGGTGGAAGGGCGAGCTGCCGGTCATGGCGAGGAGCACCGGCAGGTGGGGCCGCGCGCGGTCCATCACGGCGACCGCCGTCTCCAGGTCCGGGACGCCGACGTGCACGTGACAGCCGCAGATGTCCTGCTGGCGGGCGAGGACGGCCCAGCGGGTGACCATCTCGTCGTACCGGGGGTCGGCGGTCATGGGCTGGTCCCGCCAGGAGCCGGACGGGTGGGTCGACGCGGCGAGGAGGGTGAGCCCGGCACGGGCGGCGGCGGCCGCGGCCTCGGTGCGGGTGGTGACCAGCTGGGCGCGGAGCTCGGCGAGGGTGGTGCAGACACCGGTCGCCGTCTCCAGCTGGGTGGTCGCGATCTCGGCGTGGACGTGCGCACCGGCCGTGCCGCGGAGGGCGGCGGCGACGACCTCCGGCGCCGCGGTGAGCGCGAGGGTGTCCGGGTCGACGAGGTGGAACTCCTCCTCGACGCCGACCGTCGCCCCGGGCGGCGGCGGGTGGTCGGGTCCGGGACGGGCGGGCGCGGTGACCTCCTCGTCCCCCGGGGGGCTCACGGCTCGGCGAACCAGGCGAAGCCGAGGCCGGGGACACCCAACCGCCCCTCGACCACCTCCAGCGGGCCGTCGCTGCCGTGCACCTGGTCGAAGGTGCCGAACCCGGTGACCGTGTCGGCGTCGACCGTCCGGGGCTCCGGGGAGAAGTTCACCAGGCCGACGAAGGTGCCGCTGCGCGGGTGCCGCCGGGACCACGCCAGCACCGCGTCGTCCCCGACGTCCAGGACGACCGACTCCACCCCGCCGCGCAGCGCGAGCAGCGAGCGCCGGACCTCCCCCAGCCGGCGCACCGCGGCGCAGACGCGGCCCTCGAGGGTGGCCGGGTCGTGGCGACGGGCGGCGGCGGACCAGTCCATCGGCGGGCGGTGCATCCAGCGGTTGTCCGGCGCGCGCTCGGGGTCGTCGAGGTAGCCGGCGTCGTTGCGCATCGCCAGCTCGTCGCCCATGTAGAGCAGGGGGATGCCGCCGAAGGCGTAGGCGACCGAGTACAGCAGCACCAGCCGGCGGATCCCGGCGTCCAGCGCGGCGTCGTCGCCGGCCTCGAGCGCGGCCTCGATGCCGCACAGCGACGCCGCCGAGCCGGAGATGCGGGCGTCGCCGGTGGCCTCGTTCTCCTGGAACAGCGCGCCGCGGGCGAAGGAGCCCGGGAAGCGGCCCGAGTAGAAGTCGTTGAGGAACCGTCGGTGGGCGGAGCCGTCGACGCCGGTCGCCGCGGCGTCCTCGTCGGTGACCGCCCAGCCGATGTCGTCGTGCCCCCGCACGTAGGTGACCCAGGTGGACGACGGCGGGATCGGCTGCATCCGGCGCAGCGCGGTGCGGGCCAGCCGGGCGTCCTGGGTGGCCAGGCTGCTCCACAGCAGCACCATGAGCTGGTTGTGGTAGGCCAGCTCGCACTCGGGCCGGAAGCGGTCGTGCCCGCCGAGGTAGGGCACCAGGTCGTCGGGCGAGACGATCGCCTCGGCCTTGAAGACGACGCCCGGGGCGGCCAACCGGGCCAGCGCGTGCAGCAGCTGCAGGAGGCTGTGCGCCTCCGGCTGGTTCTGGCAGCTGGTGCCCAGCCGCTTCCACATGAACGGCACGGCGTCCATGCGGAAGACGTCGACGCCGCGGTTGGCCAGCCAGGCGATCTCGCCGAGCACGGCCAGCGTCACCTCGGGGTTGGAGTAGTCGAGGTCCCACTGGTAGGGCCAGAACGTCGTCCACACCCACCCGCCGGCGCCGCCGCAGGCCTCGGGCACCCAGCTGAAGGACCCCGGCGCCCGGTCGGGGAACACCTCCGGGATGGTCGCGTCGTAGGCGTCGGGCATGGTCCGGTCCGGGAAGGCGGTGTAGAAGCCGGCGTACGCGGGGTCGCCGGCCAGCCAGCCCTGCGCCCACGGGTGCTCGCGGGCGGTGTGGTTGAGCACGAGGTCGATGCACAGGCTCATGTCGCGCTCGTGCAGGGCCGCCGCCACCGCCTCGAGGTCGGCCATGGTGCCCAGCCGCGGGTCCACCGAGCGGTAGTCGGCCACGGCGTAGCCGCCGTCGTTCTCGCCCTCGCGCGGCCGCAGCAGCGGCATGAGGTGCAGGTAGGTGGTGCCGAGCTCGACCAGGTGGTCGAGGTGGCCGGGCAGCCGGTCCAGGGTGCCGCAGAATCGGTCGACGTAGCAGACGTAGCCCTGCGTGCTGGCCCGCTGGAACCAGGCGGGGTCGATCTCGCGCCGCCGGTCCAGCCGGCGCAGCGGCTCCGGCCGCTCCGCGGCGGCGGCGAGGACGACGTGCACCGCCCGCTCGAACAGCTCGTCGGCCGCCGCCCCGTAGAGGATGGCCAGCGGCTCGTGGACGTCGTACACCGCCAGGTCGGCACGGGCGAGGAAGGCGTCCCCCTCGGCCCCGCCCAGCGCGGCGACCGCGGCCTCCTCCACCCGGGGCCGCAGCCCCGCCCATGCCCGTTCCGCCGCCTCCCGGCGCGCGGCCGCCGAGACCGTCACCGGCCCAGTATCGGGGCGCTGTTCGCCCACGGCATGACACCTGCCGGGCGGGCGCGGGGAGGCGTTCAATCGTGCGCGTAATCGTGTAATCGAGGAGGCGGTCCCGTGTCCCTGGCCCCCGATCCCGACACCGCGGCGCTGGACGCCTACTCGCGCATCGTCACCGCCGTCGCCGCCGAACTCACCCCGCACGTGGCCGCCCTGCAGGTCACCGGGCCCGGCGGGCGCGGCGGCGCGGGCTCGGCGGTCGTCGTTCCCGGGGACGGGCTCATGCTCACCAACGCCCACGTCGTCGGCGGCGCCCGGCGCGGCCGGGCGGTGTTCGCCGACGGCAGCGAGACCGACGTCGACGTCGTGGGCGCCGACCCCCTGTCCGACCTCGCCGTGGTGCGCGCCCGGACGGCGACCCCGCCCCCGGCGGAGCTCGGCGAGGCCACCGAGCTGCGCGTGGGCCAGCTCGTCGTCGCCGTCGGCAACCCGCTGGGCCTGGCGGGCTCGGTCACCGCCGGTGTCGTCAGCGGGCTGGGCCGGTCGCTGCCCACGCGCGACGGGCGGACCGCACGCGTCGTGGAGGACGTGATCCAGACCGACGCCGCACTCAACCCCGGCAACTCCGGCGGCGCCCTGGCCGACTCCGCGGGCCGGGTCGTGGGCATCAACACCGCGGTCGCCGGCTGGGGCCTGGGACTCGCGGTGCCGGTCAACGACACCACCCGGCGGATCGTCGGTGCGCTGGTCCGGGACGGCCGGGTCCGCCGGGCCTACCTGGGCCTGGTGAGCACGCCCGCACCGCTGCCGGCCGCGCTCGCCGAGCGGACCGGACGCCGCCGGGGGCTGCGCATCGTCGACGTCGTCCCGGGCTCCCCCGCCGACCGGGCCGGGCTCAAGGCCGGCGACCTGGTGCTGGAGGCCGGCCGCCGTCCCGTGGCGGAGGCGCAGAGCCTGCAGCGGCTGCTGTTCGAGGACGCCATCGGGCAGCCGCTGCCGGTGACGGTCTCCCGCCGGGGGGCGATGGTCGACGTCGTCACCGTGCCCAGCGAGCTCACCGGCGGGTGACCGACGGCGGCCGCCGTCCCCCCGGCCGGGTGGCCGCCGGACTCCCCCGTTGGAGGCAGGTCCCGCCGTCGCACTGCGGAACGTCACCGGTCCGGCCGATGCTGACCGGGACGAACGGGGGGACACACATGCTCGCGGAACGGCCGGTGGGGACGGCGCTGCTGTCGTTGCTGTACGGGGTCAGCGGCGCGCTGTGCCTGCTCGGTGCCGTGCGGCCGCTGACCGCGGAGACACCGGTCGGGCTGCTCTGGGCGCTGGCCGCCGTGGGCTGCGGGGGCTCGGCGCTGCTGTGGTTCGGCCGCCGTCGCATCGGTCCCCGCGGTGTGCACGTCGCGGTCGCCACGATGGCCACGCTGATCGCCGTGCTGGCCTGGCGCTCGGTGACCGCCGTGGGCGTCGTGGGGCTGGGACCGTCGATGGTCGCGGTCGCCGTCTACACGGCCCACTACCTGCCGCGCAACGCCGCCCGCGGGCACGCGGTCTACCTGCTCGCGGTCACCACCACGGGCGCGGTCGCCGCGGCACCGTCCGGCATCGCCCTGCCCTGGCTGACCACCGTCGTCA
This sequence comes from Geodermatophilus sp. SYSU D00079, assembly GCF_054050635.1. Taxonomy (NCBI): domain Bacteria; kingdom Bacillati; phylum Actinomycetota; class Actinomycetes; order Geodermatophilales; family Geodermatophilaceae; genus Geodermatophilus; species Geodermatophilus sp. SYSU D00079. Next base: position 15,240 of record NZ_JBJGZS010000013.1, read on the forward strand.
CCGTCGCCGCCCTGGTCGAGGCGCAGACCCGGGTCTCCGCGACGCTGCACCGCGCCGCAGGCACCGACCCGCTCACCGGGCTGGCCAACCGGCGGGCGTGGGTGTCCGGCGCCGAGCGGAGCCTCGCGCACGCGCTGCGCACCCACGAGCCGCTGACCATCGCCGTCCTCGACCTCGACGGGTTCAAGACGATCAACGACGTGGACGGGCACAGCGCCGGTGACGCGCTGCTGCAGTCGCTGGCCCGCGCGTGGAGCAGCGAGCTGCGCACCGCCGACCTGCTCGGCCGCTACGGCGGCGACGAGTTCGTGCTGTGCCTGCCCTCGACCGACGCCGCCTCGGCCGCCGAGCTGCTCGCCCGGCTGCGGGCCAGCCACCCGGCGTCCTGGTCGGCCGGCACCGCCACCGCCGGCCCCGGCGACACCCTCAACGAGCTCCTCCTGCGCGCCGACGCCGACCTCTACCGGCACAAGCGGCACAGCCGCCGCCCCGCCTGACCTCCCGGGCCGTCCGACCCTGTCCCCGCCCCCGCGGGCGGGGGACGGTGGCCGTGTCCCTCCGGGGGGAGGCCGGCATGGCGGCGATCGTGGTGTGTGGCGGGGGCGTCGTCGGACTGTCGACGGCGATGATGCTCGCCGACGACGGCCACGAGGTGACCGTCCTGGAGGCCGATCCGCTCGACCCGCCGGGGACCCCGGTCGAGGCCTGGGACGACTGGCGCCGCAAGGGGGTCGCGCAGTTCCGGCAGCCGCACAACCTGTTCGCCCGGTTCCGGGCGGTCGCGGACGCCGAGCTGCCCGGCCTCACCGACCGGTTGCTCGCCGCCGGGTGCGTCTGGGAGGACTACCTCGACCCGCTGCCGCCGACGGTCGAGGACCGCACCCCGCGCGAGGGCGACGAGCGGATCCGGTTCGTCACCGGCCGGCGCCCGGTGACCGAGTCGGTCGTCGCGGCTGCCGCCCGGGAGCACCCCGGGGTGACCGTGCGCCGCGGACTCCGGGGAACCCGACTGCTGCCCGGACCGGCCGCCCTGCCCGGCGTCCCGCACGCGGCCGGTGTGCGGACCTCCACCGGGGAGGAGATCGCCGCCGACCTGGTCGTCGACGCGATGGGACGCCGGACGCCGAGCGCGGCGTGGCTGGCCGACCTCGGGGCCCGTGGGCCCCACCTGGAGAGCGAGGACAGCGGCTTCGTCTACTACACCCGCTACTTCACCGGACCGGACCGTCCGCGGCGGATCGGCCGCGCCCTCGTCCCTCTCGGCAGCATCTCGATCCTGACGCTGATAGGGGACAACGACACCTGGTCCGTGACCGTGTTCGGGCCCACCGGCGATGCCCCGCTCAAGGCGCTGCGCGACCCGGACGCCTTCACCCGCGTGGTCTCGGCGTGCCCTCTGCAGGCGCACTGGCTCGACGGCCGGCCGCTCACGGATGTCGTGTCGATGGCCGGCGTCCTGGACTGCCACCGGCGCTTCGTCGTCGACGGGGAGCCGGTGGTGACCGGCATGCTGGCCGTCGGCGACGCGTGGGCGTGCACCAACCCCTCGGCCGGCCGCGGGTTGTCGGTCGGGATGGTCCACGCCCAGCAGCTGCGCCAGGCGGTGAGTGACCACCTCGACGACCCCGGACAGCTGGCGCGCGTCTTCGACGAGGTCACCGAGCGGGAGGTCGCGCCGTTCTACCGCGCCCAGGTCGCCGCGGACCGGGCCCGCATCGCGGAGATGGACGCGATCCGCGCCGGCCGGGAGCCACCGCCCCCCGACCCGCGACAGGTCCGGTTCCTCACCGCGGCGATGTGCGACCCGGAGGTGCTGCGGGGGCTGATGGAGATCGTCACCTGCCTCGCGCTCCCGCAGCAGGTGATGGCCCGACCGGGCATGCAGGAGCGGATCGCCCGGTACGCCGAGGCCCCACCGCCACCGTCGGCGCCGGGTCCGGACCGGGCCCGGTTGCTCGAGCTGCTGGCCGGCTGAGGCTCAGGGGCGGCGCCAGTCGTCGGTCGTCATGTGCGAGCCGGCCATCGGCCCCATCTGCAGCATCCCGCCGTCCACCGGCCAGGACGCACCGGTGACGTAGCCCGCCGCCGGGGAGGCGAGGAAGGCGACGACGGCGGCGACCTCCCGCGCGTCACCGGGCCGGCGCAGCGGGACGCCGGGGCGCTCGTGTCCGGGCGCGGTCGGGTCCTCGTCCTCCTGGCCGGTCATCGGGGTGGCGATCTCGCCGGGGGCGACGGCGTTGACGGTGATGCCGTGCTCGGCCAGCTCGATCGCGGCGACGCGGGTGAGCAGGCCGAGGCCGCCCTTGGCCGCGCAGTAGGCGGCCGCGCCCACCCGCGGCTGGTGCTCGTGGACGCTGGTGATGTTGACGATCCGCCCGCCCCGGCCGGCGGCCACCATCCGCCGCGCCGCCCGCTGCAGGCAGAGGAAGGCGCCGTCGAGGTCGGTGGCCAGCACCTCCCGCCAGGTGGCGTAGTCGGTGTCGAGGACGGTGGACATGTGGCCGGTGCCCGCGTCGTTGACCAGCACGTCGACCCCACCGAGCGCCTCGGCCAGGTCGTCGACGACGTCCGCGGCACCGGGCAGCTGCGTGAGGTCCAGGTGGCGGACCTCGGCGCGCCGGCCCAGCCCGCGGACCTCCTCGGCGGTGGCCTCCGCCGCGGCCTGCTCGCGGTACCACGTGACGCCGATGTCGCAGCCGGCCTCGGCGAGCGCGACCGCGGTCGCCCGGCCGATGCCCGACTCGGAGCCGGTGATGACGGCGACCCTGGACCCGCGCGCGCTCTCGCTCATGGCCGAAGGCTAGGAACGGTCGGGGCCGGCCGCAGGCCGGAGCGGTCGGGACCGCGGGACACACCGGACCGTCCGGTGCCCCATGGTGGGTCCGGACCGGTCCAGCGGTGCACCCGGCCCGGCACGGGGGGCGCCGGAACCCCGCGACGAGACACCTCGTCGCCGACCGCTCCGCCGCCGGAGCGCGACACCACCGCGCGGCGTCCTGGGAGTGGAGGATCGGCCCATGCCCGACCTCGCCGACTTCCTGCTGCACCGCATCGCCGAGGACGAGACGGTGGCCGTCCAGCTCGCCGAGCTGTGGGCGAAGGTCACCGACTCCGACCGGGGCAGGCTCGACCCCGGGGTCCGCGAGGGCATGGACTCCGTCTTCGCCGTCGCCGACGGTGCACCCGCCGACGGCGCACCGAACCGCCTGCTGGCCGAGTGCTACGCCAAGCGACGCATCGTCGAGCACATGCGCTACGAGGTCGACCCCGGGCAGGGCCGCGGAGCGGGTCGACCGCTGCCCGGCCACACCGTCCTGCGCCTGCTCGCCCTGCCGTACGCCGGCCACCCGGACTACCGCGAGGAGTGGCAGCCGTGACCTGCCCGCACGGGCTGCGCGCCCGCTGCTCCTGACCGACGAGGCGCGGTCGTGTCCCCTGGAGCGACAGCGGGACACCTGACCCGACCGGGCCCCGGACCCCACGACGGGTGTCAGGCGGCGGTCGCGAGGCGTTCGTCGAGGAGCGCGTCGACCGACGCCCGGGCCTCCTCGACCAGCCGGGTGTTCTCCGCCGACGGGCAGTGCGCCTCCGCGCTGCGGGCGACACCGAGGGCGATGGAGGCGACGGCGATCTCCAGGTCGAGGTCGTCGAGGCTGGTGACGGTGCGGGTCATGGCGGCCTCCCCGGGACGCTCCCCTGTGCTGGACACCTCGCACGCTAGGCCGGGGGTACGACGGTTCCGGGGGTCCGGCCCGGCGCACCGGGCCGGACCCCGGGCGTCAGGCGGTGCGGCTCTCCCGGTCGTAGTTCCTGCCCAGGAACGCCGGCACCCGCGCCCAGCGGAACGCGAAGATCATCACCAGGAGGGTGGCCACGTAGGGGACCACGAGCAGCACCTGGCTCGGGATGCCGACGTCGCCGACCTCGGCGCGCAGTGCGATGACGTCCATCGCGGCGAAGAACAGCGCACCCGCGGCGATGAACTGCGGGCGCCACCCGCCGAAGAACGTCAGCGCGATGGCCAGCCACCCGCGGCCGCCGATGATCCCCTCGGTGAAGGTGCCGGTGTAGACCATCGGCAGGAACGCCCCGGCGACGCCCATGAGCGCGCCGCCGGCGGTCGCCGTCCAGATGCGGGTCCGGGCCACCGGGATGCCGAGGCTGTCGGCCGCCTTCGGGTTCTCCCCCACCGCCCGCAGGTCCAGCCCGGCGCGCGTGCGGTACAGGAAGACGTACAGCCCGACCGCCACCAGCGCCGCCAGGTAGACCAGCAGGTTGTGCGAGAACAGCACGGTGCCGATCACCGGGATGTCGCTGAGCAGCGGGATCTCCACCCGTGGCAGCGTCACGATCAGCGGCTGGGACCCCGACTGGCCGACGACCACCCGGAACAGCAGCCCCGCCAGGCCGGTCGCGGCGAAGAACAGCGCCAGGCCGATGACGAACTGGTCCAGCCGCAGGGACGTCGTCGCCCAGCCGAGCACGAGCCCGAACAGCGCGCCCACGGCCGCGGCGCAGACGATCCCGACCGTGTTGCTGCCGACCCCGTAGCTGACCAGGAAGCCCACCGAGGCGCCGAGCACCATGACGCCCTCCTGCGAGACGCTGAAGACGCCGGCCAGCCCGCCGAGCATCGTGCCCAGCGAGGCCAGCAGGTAGGGCACCGTGGCGATCACGGTGAGCTGGGCCAGGGTCTCGAACTCCGTCATGCCGCGGCCCTCCGCGCGAGTCGCCCGGCGATGACGTCGGACAGGAGCAGGAAGATCAGGATCAGGGCCTCGATGATGAGGACCATCTCGGCCGGCACCCCGACCGTGCGCTGCATCGAGCTCGCCCCGACCTCGAGGATCGAGATGCCGAAGGCCACCACCGGCACCCACAGCGCGTTCCCGCGCGCGATGAGCCCGACGATGATGCCGAGCAGCAGGTAGTTGGCCTGCATCCCCTCGATCGCCCGGCCGTGGACGCCGGACACCTCGATCGCCCCGGCCAGCCCGGCCAGCGCCCCACCGACGACGAGGGCGACGACGGCGACGCGGCCCACCCGGATGCCGTTGATCGCCGCGGCCCGCGGGTTGGTGCCGGCGGCCCGCAGCTCGAAGCCGGCCGCCGTCCGCCGGGTGACGACGATGCTCGCCAGGCTGACCACCGCCGCCAGCAGGATCCCGGCGTGCACGCCGGGGGGCCCGCCGAGGACGGGCAGCTCGGCCGACTCCGCCACCGTCTGCGTGGCCGCGACACCGGCCGCGGGATCGGCCCACACCTCGGTCGCGGCGTAGTCGAGCACCTGGAAGGAGACGAAGTTCAGCAGGACGGTGCTGAGGATCTCGTTCACCCCGAACCGGCCCATGAGCAGGGCGGCGATGCCCGCCCACACCAGCCCGGCGAGCACCCCGGCCAGCAGCACCAGCGGCAGCAGCACCGCCGTCGGCAGGTCGGCGTACACGATGCCGACGCCGGCCGCGGCGGTGCCGCCGACCAGCAGCTGGCCCTCGCCACCGATGTTGAACCGGCCGACCGCCAGCGGGATGGTGAACGCCAGCGCCAGCAGGACGACGGTGACCCACTTGGTGAGGGTCTCGGTGAAGCCGAACGTCGTCTTGAACGACGTCGACAGGATCGTGGTGAACGCGCCGAACGCGTCGTACCCGAGCACCGCCATGACCACGCCGGAGACGAGGAAGGCGAGCACGAGGGCGAGCACGTAGGGCAGCAGGTCGCGCAGCAGCCGCAGGCCGCCGTGCAGCGGGACCGGCGGTGCATCGGTCTGCACCGGCGCCGTGGGGGCACTCACTCCGGGGCCCCCGCGGTGACGTGGAGCGCCGGCGGAGCGTCGTCGTGGGGTGGGTTCATGCGTCCTCCCGGACGCCGGCCATCAGCCGGCCCAGTGCGTAGGCGTCGAAGTCCCCGCGGGCGCGCTCCCCGACCACCCGGCCGGAGTAGAGGACCACCATGCGGTCGGCGAGCAGGCTCAGCTCGTCGAGGTCCTCGGAGATGAGCACGACGGCGCAACCGCGGTCGCGGGCCTCCTCGACACGGTCGTAGACGAAGCGGGTGGAGCGCAGGTCCAGCCCGCGGGTGGGGTTCTGCAGCACGAGCACCGAGGGCTCGCGCTCGAAGGCCCGCGCCAGCACCAGCCGCTGGATGTTGCCGCCGGAGAGATTGGCGGCCGGGGCGTCGGGGCCCGGGGTCCGGATGGCGTAGCGCTCGATGGTGCGCCGGGCGTGCTCCCGCACACCCCGCCAGTCGATCAGCCCGGCCCGGCGGTAGGCGGGGTCGCGCTGGGAGCCCAGCAGCAGGTTGTCGGTGACCGACGCCGCACCGAGGATGCCGTCGCGGTGGCGGTCCTCCGGCACGTAGGCGACGCCGGCGTCCAGCCACCGCGACGTCGGCCGGCCGGCCAGCTCGGTGCCGTCGACGGTCACGCTGCCCGACCGCACCGGGCGGACACCGGCCAGCGCCTCGGCGAGCTCCACCTGGCCGTTGCCGGCGACCCCGGCCACCCCGAGGACCTCCCCCGACCGGACGGCGAGGTCCAGGCCGTGCAGCGCCGACACGCCGTGGTCGTTGTCGACCTCGAGGTCGGCGACGGCCAGCCGCACGGCCGAGCCGGTGGCCGCGTGCTCCGGCGCCTCCGCCGCGACGGCGCCGACCGCGGTCAGGCCGAGGGCGGCGGCGACCTCCGTGGACTGCTCGGCGGCCAGCTCGCCGACCATGAGGCCGGCCACCCCCGCGGCGTCGGTCTCGTCCCGGCGGACGGTGGTGAGCCGGCGGCCGTCGCGCATGACGGAGATGCGGTCGCAGATGGCCAGCACCTCGCGCACCTTGTGCGAGATGAACACGACGCTGGTGCCCTCGGCGACGATCTCGCGCAGCGAGGCGAACAGCGCGTCGACCTCCTGCGGGGTCAGGTTGGTCGTCGGCTCGTCGAGGACCAGGATGCGCGCCCCGCGGTAGAGCACCTTGAGGATCTCCACCCGCTGGCGGGCGCCCACCGACAGCCGGTCGGTCCGCGCCCGCGGGTCGACCGACAGGCCGAAGCGGTCGGAGAGCTCGGCGATCCGCCGGCCGGCCGCGCGCAACCCGCCCGAGCCGCCGCTGGTGCCGACGACGACGTTCTCCACCACCGTGTACGCCGGCACCTGGAGCAGGTGCTGGTGCACCATGCCGATGCCCAGGCCGATGGCGTCGCGCGGCGACCGGACGTGCACCTCCTGCCCGTCGACCCGGATGGTCCCCGCGTCGGGCCGGTACAGGCCGTAGAGGACGTTCATCAGGGTGGTCTTGCCGGCGCCGTTGCCGCCGACCAGGCCGTGCACCTCGCCGGCGGCGAGCTCGAAGTCCGCGTCGACCAGCGCCTTGACCGGCCCGAAGGACTTGGTCACGCCGCTCATCGACAGCGGCACCCGTTCCGCCGACGCCTCCCCCGCCCGCGGCTGCTGCGCCGCCGTCACTCGACCGGGGTGACGTCGCGCTCGACCTCGATCTCGCCGCTGGTGAGACCCGCGATCACCTGGTCGACCTGGTCGATGACGGCCTGGTCCACACCGGCCGGGGGCTGCAGCGAGATGCCCTGCTCGAAGGTCATGCCGAGGTAGCCGCCGGTCTCGCCGTCCTGCACCTGGCCGAGGATCTCGTCGAGCATGACCGAGAAGTCGTAGAGCACCGAGGTCAGGTAGTGGTCGGGGGCCAGGTCGGACTTGTCGGTGTACTTGGCGGTGATCCGGACGGCGCCGGCGGGCTCGGCCTTGACCGCCTCGAAGGCGCCGACCATGCCCAGGTTCAGCGAGCCGAGGACGACGTCCGCGCCGCCGGCGACCAGCTGGCTGGTGAACTGCTGGCCGCGGGTGGGGTCGTTGAGGTCACCGGTCCACACGGGGGTCAGCGTCGCGGTGGAGCCGACGTCGGCCAGCGCCTGCTCGACGGCGTGCACCTCGGAGTAGCTGAAGGGCAGCGTGGCCCCGCCCAGGTAGGCGATCTGCTGGCTCTGCGTGGTGGCCGCGGCCAGCACGCCCAGCGGGTAGAAGGCCAGGTGGAAGTTGCGGTCGAGCACCCACACGTTCTCGGGGACGTCGGCGGGCTCGGTGTCCTGCTCGGCGATGAAGACGACGTCCGGCGCCTCCTCGGCCACCGCGACCGTGGCGTCGTAGAACTGGCTGCCGTGGGTCCAGATGACGGTGTAGCCGTCGGCGACGTACTCGCGCAGGACCCGCTGCGCGTCGGGCACCGCCACGCTCTCGGAGTAGGTGGTCTCCGCGCCGTACTCGCTCTCCGCGGCCTGCAGCGCCTCGAGGCCGAGGAAGGTGTAGTCGGCGTCGGTGGTGGTGCCGGAGAAGACCGCGGCGATCCGCGGCGCCTCGCCGTCCGCACCGCCCCCGCCGCCACCGCCGCCGCCGTTCTCGTTCCCGCCACAGGCGGTGGCGGTCAGCAACAGGGCCGAGCACAGGGCGGCGGAGCGCAGGAACACACGGGCGGATCGCATGGACGGGCACCATCCTCGGTCTCACGGTCGGAGGAGCGAGAGCCTGTCAGCCCCGTGTCACGCCTTCCCCCGCACCGCGGGCAGCCGAGACCGAATCGATACCGACCGCCGCGCGGGCGAACCGGTCCGCCCACTCGCGCAGGAGTCCGCGCAGCTCCGGCGGCGTGACCACGGTGAACTCCGCCCCCAGCGACCCGAGCGCGAACGCCGGCCAGTCCAGGGCGTCGGTCTCCAGGTGCACCCGGCTGCTGCCGGGGCCCTCCTCGACCACCCGGGCCCAGCGGCCGATGCGGGCGCGCACCTGGTCGGCCGGCGCCGCCACCACGGCCTCGACCACCACGGGCGTGGCCCGCGGCCCCATCCCCGCGCGCACGAAGGCCGCGGCGTCCTCGGCCGGCAGCCGCCGCGGGGCGAAGCGGGCCCCGGTGGGGCGCGGCGCGGTGAGCCGGTCGAGCCGGAAGCTGCGCCAGTCGCCGCGGCCCAGGTCGTAGGCGACCAGGTACCAGCGGCGGCCCAGCGCGACCAGCCGGGCCGGCTCCACCTCCCGCTCGGTGGGGGTGCCGTCGGCCGCGGTGTAGCCGAACGCCAGCCGCTCGGTGTCGCGGCACGCCTGCGCGACGGTGGTGAGCACCTCGGCGTCGATCACCGCGGGGCCCTCCCGCCACCCGGCCGGCTCGGTGACCGCCCGCAGCGCGTCGGCCCGGCGGCGCAGCCGCGGCGGCAGCACCTGCACCACCTTGGTCAGCGCCCGCACCGAGGACTCCGCCGTCCCGGCGATCGCGCTCTGCGCCGCCGCCTGCAGGCCGACGACGAGGGCGACCGCCTCCTCGTCGTCGAGGACCAGCGGCGGCAGCGCCGCACCGGGCGCGAGCCGGTAGCCGCCGTCCACCCCGGGCTGGGCCTCGACCGGGTAACCGAGGTCGCGCAGCCGCTCGACGTCCCGTCGCAGGGTGCGCAGCGAGACGCCCAGCCGATCGGCCAGCTCGGCGCCGGCCCAGTGCCGCCGGTTCTGCATGAGGGAGAGCAGTCGCAGGGTGCGGTTGCCGGTGTCGCCCATGCCGCCACATTCTCGCGGATTGCGGACAGGAACTGGCACCGATGGCTCCTAGCGTCGTCCTCGACGGATCCACCAGGACACGGAGGCGGGCACCATGACCACGACGACGACCACCCTCACCGGCGAGCGGGCGGACCTGCTCGAGGCCCTCGCCACCCACCGGTACTTCCTGCGCCACACCGTCCAGGGGCTGACCGACGAGCAGGCCCGGCAGCGGACGACGGTCAGCGAGCTGACCCTCGGCGGGCTGGTCAAGCACGTGGCCCACACCGAGGCGACCTGGGCCCGGTTCATCGTGGAGGGCCCCGGCGTGATGGCCGGACCGGACGACCCGGACCAGATGGCGCAGTGGGCCGAGGAGTTCCGCATGGGCCCGGACGAGACGCTCGAGGGCATCCTCGCCCACTACGAGGAGGTCGCCGCCCGCACCGACGAGCTGGTGCGCACCCTGCCGGACCTGGACGCGGCCCAGCCGCTGCCCGAGGCGCCGTGGTTCCCGCCGAACGCGGTCCGGTCGGCCCGCCGGGTGTTCGTGCACGTCATCGCCGAGACCGCCCAGCACGCCGGGCACGCGGACATCCTGCGGGAGTCCCTCGACGGCCAGAAGACCATGGGCTGAGCCTGCGGCGGCGTGGCCGGGGCGGTCCCGGCGCCTCGCGGTCCGGACGGCACGGGGCCTCGCGTACGGACGGCACCGGGCCTCAGCCGTCGCCCTCCAGCTCGGCGACGTGCTCGAGCGCCCGGTCGCGGGCGGCGGCGGCCTCGGTGGCCCGGCGCTCGGCGGTGCGGCGGTGCCGCTCGGCGCTCTTCAGCTCCTCCGCGGTGTCGGCCGCCTCGCGCTCGACCCGGGCGAGTTCGTCGGTGAGCTCCTCGACCCGCGCCTGCAGGTCGGCCCGGCGGGCGTCGAGGTCGTCGACACGGTGCCGCTGCCCCTCGGCGGCCGCACGGGTCTCGGCGGCGAGTGCCGTGGCCTCCTCCGCGGCCCGCCGGGCCTCCTCGAGCTGCTGACGACGCCGCTCCTCCTCCGCCCGGCGCGCCTCCTCCTCCCGGCGGCGGGCCTCCTCCTCGCGCTGCCGCCGGCGCTCGGCGGCGTCCGACCCGCGCGGGCGGGCGGGCGCCTCCGGGCGGGGCGGCGGGACCAGCCGCAGCGCCGGGCGGACGCCGGTCGTCCCCATGCCGCTGTAGGACATCGGGGAGGTGAGGCGGCCGGTCAGCAGCGCCTCCCCCGCCTCCGGGTCGGCCATGGCGGCCCGCAGGGTGTCCTCGACCTGCGCCTCCACCGAGCTGCTGACCCGGTGGCCGCGCTCGCGGGCCAGCGCGCTCGCCTGCCGGCTCAGGGCGGTGAGCAGCTGGGAGCGCTGCCGGTTGAGCGCCTTGAGGGAGTCGCCGGCGAGGTTCTCCTGCGCCTCGCGGAGCAGCCCGCCGAGCTCGACGAGGCCCTCGATCTCCTCACGGTGCTCGCGCACGAGCAGGTTGCACACCCAGGCGGCCGCCGAGGGCTTGGGCAGGGTGCCGATCGCCTTGGCCAGCGGCCGGTCGCCGGCGCCCCTCGCCTGGTCCTGGCGCTGCTTGCGCAGCGCGGTGAACTCCTCGGGCGGCACCTCGTAGAGCTCGTCGGCGACGTCCTCGAGGTCCACGGGGCGACCCTGCCACGACCCCGGAGCGGTCAGCAGCAGGTGGCCCCGCAGGCGCCGTCCTCGCCCGGCACGCAGCAGTCGCCGCCGCCGACGGCGGCGAGCGCGAGGTCCTCCTGCCCCTCCAGGTCGGCGCGGGCGTCACCGGTGACCGTGTAGACCTCCCACGGCTCCCCGCCGGGACCGGTCACCCACACCTTGTCCTGGACCGCGTAGCAGCAGGTCGTCTGCTCCTCGACCCGCGTGGCCAGGCCCGCCCCGGCCAGCCGCGCGGTGGCCGCGGACACCTCGTCGGTCGAGGCCACCTCGACGCCGAGGTGGTCCATGCGGGTGGGTTCCCCGCCGGCGCCCTCCAGGAGGACCAGCTTGAGCGGCGGCTCGGTGACGGCGAAGTTGGCGTAGCCCGGGCGCCGCTTGGCCGGAGGAGTCGCGAACAGCCGCGAGTAGAAGTCCACGGCGGCGTCGAGGTCGGCGACGCGGAGGGCGAGCTGGATGCGGGACACGGAGGGCCTCCATCGGTCAGGACATCGACGACTGTCGATGTCTGGTGGGACACCACCACCTTCCATCGATGGTTGTCAATACGACGGACGTCGTTACGATGAGCGGCGATGTCCGACCGAGGAGGACCCCGATGAGCGACCCCGGCCTCGCCTGCTGCACACCGCTGACCGGCACGGCCATGTCCGCCGAGCAGGCCGAGCAGGTCGCCCCGCTGCTCAAGGCCCTGGCCGACCCGGTGCGCCTGCGCCTGGTCAGCCTGATCGCCTCCAGCGGCACCGGCGAGGCCTGCGTCTGCGACCTCAACGACGCCTTCGACCTGACCCAGGCGACGATCAGCCACCACCTCAAGGTGCTGCACTCCGCCGGGCTGCTCGACCGCGACAAGCGCGGCGTGTGGGTCTACTACGCGGTGCGCCGCGACGCGCTGGCCGCCGTGGCCGGGCTGTTCGACACCGCGGCGGTCCCCGCGTGAGCGACATGGTCTCCGAGACCGCCGCCGCACCGCCCACGGCGCCGGTGCTCCAGCGGCTGTCCACCCTCGACCGGTTCCTGCCGGTCTGGATCGTCGCGGCGATGGCGCTCGGCCTGCTGCTGGGCCGGTGGGTCCCGGGTCTGGACGACGCGCTGTCGGCGGTCGAGGTCGGCAACGTCAGCCTGCCGATCGCCGTCGGGCTGGTCCTGATGATGTACCCGGTGCTGGCCAAGGTCCGGTACTCCGAGCTCGACCGGGTCACCGGGGACCGGCGGTTGATGGCGGCCAGCCTGGTGCTCAACTGGCTGGTCGGGCCGGCGCTGATGTTCGCGCTGGCCTGGCTGCTGCTGCCCGACCTGCCCGAGTACCGCACCGGGCTGGTCATCGTGGGCCTCGCCCGCTGCATCGCGATGGTGCTGATCTGGAACGACCTGTCCTGCGGCGACCGGGAGGCAGCGGCCGTGCTGGTCGCGCTGAACTCGGTCTTCCAGATCGCCGCCTTCGCCGCGCTCGGCTGGTTCTACCTGCAGGTGCTGCCCGGCTGGCTGGGTCTGCCGACGACGTCGGCGGAGTTCTCCGTCGGGGCGATCCTGCTCAGCGTCCTGGTCTTCCTCGGCATCCCGCTGCTGGCCGGTTTCCTCACCCGCACGCTCGGCGAGCGGAGGAAGGGCCGCGACTGGTACGAGGGCCGGTTCCTGCCGCGCATCGGCCCGGTGGCCCTCCACGGCCTGCTGTTCACCATCGTCATGCTGTTCGCGCTGCAGGGCGAGGCGATCACCTCGCGGCCCTGGGACGTCGTCCGGATCGCGCTGCCGCTGCTGGCCTACTTCGCGCTCGTGTTCGGCGGCTCGTTCCTGCTCGGGATGCGGCTGCGGCTCGGGTACGCCAAGACCGCCACGCTGGCGTTCACCGCGGCCGGCAACAACTTCGAGCTGGCCATCGCGGTGGCGATCGGCACGTTCGGCGTCACCTCCGGGCAGGCGCTGGCCGGCGTGGTCGGCCCCCTCATCGAGGTGCCGGTGCTCGTGGCGCTGGTGCACGTCGCCCTGTGGGCGGGGCGCCGCTGGTTCGCCGGCGACCCCACCGCCCCCCACGTCACGAGGAGCGCCCGGTGACGCCGTCGGTCCTGTTCGTCTGCGTGCACAACGCCGGCCGCTCCCAGATGGCCGCCGGCTGGCTGCGGCACCTCGCCGGGGACGCCGTCGAGGTCCGCTCGGCCGGGTCGCTGCCCGCCGACCAGGTGAACCCGGCGGCGGTGGCGGCCATGGCCGAGGTCGGCATCGACATCACCGACCAGCGACCGAAGGTGCTCACCACGGAGGCGGTCGAGGCCTCCGACGTCGTCGTCACCATGGGCTGCGGCGACGCCTGCCCCGTGTTCCCCGGCACCCGGTACCTCGACTGGCAGCTGCCCGACCCGGCCGGCCAGGGCATCGACGCCGTCCGGCCCATCCGCGACGACATCGAGGCCCGGGTGCGTGCCCTGCTGGCGGAGTTGCCGCCCGCCACGCCCTGACGTCGCGAAGATCACGCCCGGACAGTGGCCGCCGCCGCAACACGCAGGTCACGCGCGGGCAACACTGTGGGCATGCAGGAACGCACGCCGCTGGCGCAGACCCTCGCCGGCCCCGCGCTGATCGTCGTCGCCCTCGGGGTCCTGCCCCTCCTCTGGGACGCCCCGGTCGTGTGGCGGGTGCTCGGCCCGCTGGTGGCCGCGGTGTACGCGGTCCGCGCGCTCACGATCGTCTGGCAGCGGGTGTTCAGCACCTCGCCGCGGCACCTGCACGTCTGACCCACCACGCACGGCAACCCCGGACCGCGTGCGGTCCGGGGTTGCCGTGCGTGGCGGCGCGGGTCAGCCGAAGATGAGCACCCCCAGCACCGTGGCGACCACCAGGCCGGCCATGACCGGCAGGAAGCAGCGCCGCGCCAGCTCCACGGCGGGCACCCGGACGAAGCCGGCCACCGCGAGCAGCGAGGACCAGGCGACCAGCGTGCCGCCGCCGGACCAGATGTTGCCCATCTGGCCGATGGCCGCCAGCGTCGGGCTGCTGACGCCGGCACCCTCGGCCAGCGAGCCGGCCAGCGCACCGGTGAGCGGCAGGCCGGAGAAGCCCGAGCCGTCCAGGCCGGCGACGACGCCGACGATCATGACGCCGAAGGCCGTGAGCAGGGCATTCGCCGGCAGCTGGTCCTGACCGGCCACGACCAGGTCGAACAGCAGGTTCGGCGCCGTCTCCCCCTCGGGGATGCTGAGGATCGACGCGGCGAACTCCCCATTTCCGAGGAAGAAGAAGCCGGCGATCGGGAGGACGACGCCCATCGCCTTGAACGCGAACACCAGGCCGTCGACGATGTGGTCGGCTGAGGTCTCCAGGAACTTGTTCCCGCCCCGGGCGTAGGCCGCACCGAAGGTGACCAGCAGCGCGATGCCGCCCACGAGCGCCGCGGCGTCGCCGCCCTGCAGGTCCGGCACGGAGTCCGAGACGCTCGCCACGACCAGGTAGACGATCAGCGCCAGGTAGGCCAGCGGCACCAGCAGGGCGAACGCCTTGGAGGCGAGGGGCTTCTCGATCGGGGTGATGGTGTGCGCCTCCGGCGGTACGGGGCCCCCCGCCGGCGTACCGATGAGCGCACGGCCCTTGCTCAGGCGGGCCGCGATGGTCTGCGCCTCGTCACGGGGCCGGACGCCCCCGGTGCTGGCCGCCGCGACCAGCTCGCGCTGCCCCTCGATCGACGGGCCGCCGCCACCGGTGCCGTCCGCGGGCAGGTCGGCACCGCCGGGGCGACCGGCACCACCCTGGTCGGCAGCGTCCTCGAGGGCCTCGGCGTCGGCACTGCCGCTGCGCCGGTCAGCGGCGTTCTCCCACTCGGCGAGCAGGTCCTCCGACGGGCGCCGCATCTTGCGGATCTCCATCGCGTACCCGATCGCCAGGGCGACACCGCCGACGATCAGCGACAGCACCAGGCCGCGGTCGGCCACGACCGTCGCGTCCGCGTTGGCCGCCGTCGCCGACAACTGCGGCGCCACTCCGATGACGTAGTCCGCGGACAGCGCCATGCCCTGGCCGGCGATCGCGATGGTGAAGCCCACCGCCAGCGGACGCAGGCCGGAACGGATGGCGACCGGCACCAGCACGGCGCCGACCAGCGGCACCGCGGGGGTGGGCCAGAAGAACAGCGAGATGAAGTACGTGACGATGACCAGCGTCCACCAGGACAGGTGCGCGTTGCGCATGACCCGGCGGAACGGCGTCACCATCCGCTTGTCCGAGCCCAGGCCCTCCAGGGACCGCAGCATCGCGGTGACCATCGCGATGATCAGGAAGATGTTGAACAGGCTGGTCGCCGCGGTGAGGCTGGCATTGAAGACCGATGACAGACCGGTCGCGAGGCTCCCCGACCACACGAGCGCGGTGAGGAACGTGGCCACCACTGCCGGCACCACGATGTTCTTGCGCATGATCATCGTGGCGAGGATGACGACCACCCCGGCCAGGAAGACCCAGTGCGCTGCTGTGAGTTGCATCGACGCCCCTACGGGTGAGCCCAATGTGTTGGTGGAGAAAGCTCCCTGACCGGGGAGGGCCCGTCCATGAACGAAGTGCACACTCGCCCCGCCTGCGAATGTGCAGCCTGCCGTGGCCCTGTTCAACCCCCGTTGGCACTGTGTTCCCTTGACGTGAACGGGGAAGGACGTCTGTGACCGGCACCGCCACCCAGCACGAGCGACCCGCCACCGACGGGGCGTCCGCTCCCCCTCGGGCCGGCTGGCTGCTCGCCGCCCTGCTCGGGGCGACGTTCCTCGGCACCGTCAGCAACAACGTCGTCAACGTGCCGCTGCGCCAGATCACCGCCGACTACGGCGCCCCTGTCACCCAGGGCGTGCTGGTCGCCTCCGCGTCGGTGCTCGTGCTCGCGGTGGCCATGCCGACCACGGGCTGGATCAGCGACCGGCTGGGCCGCCGCCGCACGCTGCTGCTCGCGCTCGCGGTCCTGCTCGTCGGCACCGTCGGCGCCGCGCTGGCGCCCACCCTGCCCGCCCTGGTCGCCAGCCGGGCGGTGCAGGGGCTCGGCTGCGCCGCCGTCCCGACCGCGGTCATGGGCACCCTCGCCCGCTGCTGGCCGGTGAGCCGGCGCAACCGCGTGATGGGCGCGTGGGGCACGGCCAACGGCATCGGGCAGGCCGTGGGCCCCCCGGTGGGCGGCCTGCTCGCCGACGCCTGGGGGTGGCGGTCGATCTTCTGGGTGCTGGTGCCGGTGACCGTGGCGGTGCTGGTCCTCGCGGTCAGCGTCGTCCCCCGGGACGGCGGGTCCCGCGCCCCCATCGACGTCCCCGGGGTCGGGTCGCTGACCCTCGGCGTGGCCGCGCTGATGGCGGCGATCACCGCCGCACCCCAGGACGGCGTCCCGGGGTGGGTGCCCCTGGCCGGGGTCGCCCTCGGGGTCGTCGCCCTGGCCGCGTTCGTCGTCTCCGGGCTGCGCCGCCGGGAGCCGTTCATCGACCCGCGGCTGCTGGTCGAGATCCGCTGGCTGCGCAGCGCCACCGGCGTCTTCGTCCAGCAGGTCACGCTGTTCTCCGTGCTGGTGGCCGTGCCGCTGCACCTGACCGGCGTCGCCGGGTTGTCGGGCACCGCGACCGGTCTGCTGGTCTTCCTGCTGCCGGTGGTGTGGGCGGCGTCGGCACCGCTGGTCGGCCTGCTCGCCGACCGGATCGGGCCGAGGCCGGTGCTGCGGACCGGCCTCGGTGTGCTGCTCACCGTCTCCGTCGTCCTCGGCGTGCTCCTCGGCACCGGGACGACGGCGGTGCCGCCCATCGCCGTCGTGCTCGTGGTCGCCGGGTTCGGGGTGGCGCTGGTGCAGACGCCGTCGCTCAGCGGGGCCACGCGCTCACCGGCCGGCCAGCGGGGTGCGGGCCTGGGCCTGTTCAACATGATGCGGTTCATCGGCGCCTCGGTCGGCGCGGCCGGCGTCGCCGCCGCCTACCCCGACGCGCTCGGCTGGCTGTTCGGGGGGTGCGCGGCGGTCGCGGCGGCCGGGTTGGCGCTCAGCTTCGCCGGCCGGGAGGTACCCGACGCCCCCGCCGGCGACCCGGCACCGGAGCTCGCCACCGGCTGAGTCCGGCAGCAGGGCGACTCCTGGGTGGGAGCGTCCACCCCCCGAGGTCACCAGCGCCGGACTCCCGGCTCGGCGGCTCCGGACCAGCATGCCCGCCGACTGCCCCCGCGGCGTGGGTCGGCAGGGACGCGACGTACGTGGACATGCTGTTCATCCGATGGGCGTAGGCCTCGTATCCAGGGACGTCTGCCGAGGAGCTCCCCGCTCGATCCGGTGGCGGTCAGGAGTCGTCCTCCTGTCCGCCCGCCCGAGAGGAACTCATCGCTCGCTGCAGCGACTGCCCGGCCATCGATGGGCACCGTGCACAAATCGCGAGGTCACCGCTGGGCACCGTGCCGGTGAGCTGGATCACGGACGCCGCTAGCTTTCGGCGGACGGCCACCCGGGGTTGCGGGTGGCGCGAGTGTCCCGCTGTCCGGCCCGGTCGACCCGCTCCAGGCGGCCGAGCCCCGTGCACGCACCAGGAGGCACCATGGAGTTGACGGCCGCGCACTGGGTCTACATGGCAGGAGTGGCGTCGCTGATCGTCGTGATGCTGCTGCGGAAGAACGTCGTCGTCCCGGCGATCATCGCCACCCTGGTCACGACCTGGCTCTACACCGGGAACTTCCTCAACGGCCTCGGCTCGGTGTTCGGCGCCAGCATGGTGGCCACGACGGAGCTGCTGAACATCTTCCTGGTGCTCACCGTCGTCACCGCGCTGCTGGGCGCGCTGCGAGCCGTCGGGGCCGACCGGCGCATGATCGCCCCGCTGGCCCGGCTCATGAAGAACGGGCCGGTCTCCTACATCGCCCTGTTCGTCGTCACCTACCTCCTCTCCCTGGTCTTCTGGCCCACGCCGACGCTGGCGCTCGTCGCGGCCACGCTCCTGCCCGCGGCGATCGCCGCCGGGCTCTCCCCGCTGGGCGCCGCCATGGCCATCGCCATCGCCGGTCAGGGCATGGCGCTGGCCTCCGACTACGTCATCGGTGTGGCACCGAGCCTCTCGGCCGGCGGCGCCGGGGTGCCCGCCGGCGACATCGCCGACAAGGCGCTGGTCCTGAGCCTGGTCGTCGGCGGTGTGGCCATCACGATGACCTGGTTCATGCACGTGCGCCGTGACTCGCGGGGCGGCGTGCTGCCGGGCTCCGACGGGGCGGCGCGCAGCGGCCGGCTGGCGACGCTGACCAACCGCACCGTCAGCCTCGCCGAGATCCCCGCGACCGTCGGGACCGCGCTCACCACCAAGGGCGAGCCGCTGCGGGTCGGGTCCGGCGGCTCGGCCACCACGACCGTCGTCGTCGGCGGCGACGGCTCGGGCAACGGGCGTGGCCCGGCGGGCGGTAACGGGCACGGGCCGGCCGGCGGCAGCGGCTCCCCCGCTCCCGGGGACGCCGACGACGGGGCCGCCGCGCCGCTGCGGACCCGGCACGCCCGCCTGTACGCCCTCGCCGTCCCACTCGCGTTCGCGGCCCTGGTGGCCTACCTGCTGCTCGGCAAGGTCACCGACCTCGTGCCGGAGGTCGAGGCCGGGTGGGGGGCCGCGCTGGTCGGCGGGCTGGCCCTGCTCCTGATGCTGGGCGTCACGCTCTCCTCCGGCGGCGACGGCCTCGAGCGCGCCGGTGAGCACTTCGTCGACGGTCTGCTGTTCGCCTTCCGCGCCATGGGCGTCGTGATCCCGGTGGCCGGCTTCGTCCTCGTCGGCATCTCCGACTTCGCCGGGCGCATCATGCTGCTCCCCGAGGACGCCGAGGCCCCGGGCTTCCTCTTCGACGTCATCTCCAGCGGCGAGCGGTTCATCCCGGACAACTCCGTGGTGGTCATGTTCGCGATGCTGGTCGCCGGCATGCTCATCGGCCTGGACGGCTCGGGCTGGGCCGGGCTGCCGTTCACCGGTTCGATGGCCGACGCGTTCGCCGCCTCGACCGGCGCGGACACCGCGACCCTCGCGGCCATCGCGCAGAACGCGGCCGGGTGGACCGGCGGCGGCACGCTGGTCATCTGGTCGTCGCTGATCGCCGTCGCCGGCCTGACGGGGGTCCCGGTCGCCACCCTGGCGAGGAAGCTGTTCGTCCCCGTCGTGACCGGCCTGGTCCTCAGCGTCGTCGTCGCCGCGGTGATCTGGTGAGCCGGGCGACGGTCCGCGGCGCGGCCCGCGACGTCCGCGCGGGACGGATCTCGCCGCTGGAGGTGCTCGAGGCGGCGCTGGCCCGGGTGCGGGTCGTCGACCCGGCGGTCCGCGCGTTCGTCGCGGTCGACGAGGACCGCGCGCGGGAGGAGGCCGCGGCCCTCACCGAGGAGGCGGCCCGCGGCCGGTTCCGGGGGCCGCTGCACGGGGTGCCGATCGCGGTCAAGGACCTCATCGACGTGCGTGGCCTGCCCACCCGCGGCGGCTCGCTGGTGACCGACGACCGGCCGGCGACCCGCGACGCCGCCGCGGTGCACCGGCTGCGCTCGGCGGGCGCGCTGGTGCTGGGCAAGACGACGACGCACGAGTTCGCGCACGGGGTCACCACCCCGCCCACGCGCAACCCGTGGGACCTCTCCCGCATCCCCGGCGGCTCCAGCGGCGGCTCCGCGGCGGCGGTGGCCTCGGGCCAGGTCCCGGCCGCGCTCGGCAGCGACACCGGGGGGTCGATCCGCGTGCCGGCGGCGCTGTGCGGGGTCTCCGGGCTCCGGCCCCGGCCGGCCGACGTCCCCACCGGCGGGTGCCTGCCGTTCTCGCCGAAGCTGGACACGTGCGGGCCGATCGCCGGGGACGCCGAGGACCTCGCCCTTCTCTTCGCCGTGCTCGGTGCGACGCACTGCCCCCTGCCCGCGTCGGTCGCCGGCCTGCGCGTCGGCACCGTGCCGCCCGGGCAGCTCGGGGACGTCGACCCCGAGGTCCTGGCCGCCGTCGAGGCGGCGGTCGGGGTGCTGCGGGAGGACGGTGCCGTCCCCGTGCCGGTGGACGTCCCGCCGTTCCCGTCGTGGAGCGCACCCCGGACGGTGTACGTGCTGTCGGACTTCCTCGCCGTGCACCGGGCGGAGGGCTGGTACCCCGGCCGCCGGGAGCACTACGGCGCGGAGGTGGCGTCCTACCTGGCCCTGGCCGAGCGGATCACCCGGCGAGAACGGGAGGCCGCCGTCCGGGAGCTCGAGCGCCTGGAGTCCCGGCTGCGGGCGGCCCTCGAGGACGTCGACGTGCTGGTGCTGCCGACCACGGCGGTGCCCGCGCCGACGGTCGAGGAGTGCGCCTTCCGACCGGGGGACGCCGGTCGCTCGCCGGTCGTGGGCACCCTCATGCGGCTGTGCGGACCGTTCAGCTGGTGCGGGTTCGCCGTCGTCAGCGTCCCGTGCGGGTCCACCGCCGACGGCCGGCCGATCGGGCTCCAGGTCGCCGGCCGCGACGTCCCGACGGTGCTGGGTGTCGCCGCCCGGTACCAGGCGCGCACCGACCACCACCTGCGGTCACCGGCGCTCGACCCCGCACCCGCGGGGCGCTGAGCCGGCCCCGGCCGGGCCGGCGCCGGACGGCGCCGGCCCGGCGAGGAGTCAGTGGGTGAGCTTGAGCCCGACCACGCAGCCGACGATGCCGGCGAGCAGCAGCACGCGGACCACCGACACCGGCTCCTGGCCCGCCCACATGGCGTAGCCCGCGGTCAGCGCGGCACCGATGCCTACCCACACGGCGTAGGCGGTGCCGATCGGCAGGCCCCGCATCGCGAAGGCGAGCCCGGCCATGCTGCCGGCCAGGCCGACGGCGAACACGATCGAGGGCACGAGGCGGGTGAAGCCCTCCGAGCGGCCGAGGGCGGTGGCCCAGACGGCCTCGAGGACACCGGACAGGACGAGGACGAGCCAGTACACGGGGATCTCCTGGAACGCCGTCTTGTCGCTGTCCGGGTACGGCGTCACCTCGTCCGGGAGTCCGGTCCCGGACCCACCCCGAGGTTCTCACACCGGCGCCGCGGCGGGCGGTCAGATCGGTCACCACCCGCGCCGCCGGGAGGGCACGATGTCGGCCGTGGGCACGACCCGGGTCAGCCGTCACCTGCGCGCACCGCGCGCCGCCGTCTACCGGGCGCTGGTCGACGCCGACGCCGTCGCCCGGTGGAAGGTGCCTCCCGGGATGACCGCCACGGTGCACGACTTCACCGGCACCGAGGGCGGCACCTTCCGGATCTCGCTCACCTACGACGCACCCGACGCCGTCGGCAAGACCACCGCGCACACCGACACCTACCGCGGCCGGTTCGTGCGGCTGGTGCCGGACGAGCTGGTCGTCGAGGTCGACGAGTTCGAGACCGCCGACCCCGCCCTGCAGGGCGAGATGACCATCACCGTCACGCTGCGGGACGCCGACGGCGGCACCGAGCTGCTCGCCGTGCACGAGGGGCTGCCCGACGGCGTCTCCCCCGCGGACAACGAGACCGGCTGGCGGCTGTCGCTGGACCGGCTCGCCGCCCTCGTGGAAGACGACGCAGCGCTCAGTCCGGGCTGACCACCCGGTCGACCTCGGCGGTGGTGTCGGCCAGCAGGTCGAGGGTGTGGGCCAGCCACACGGTGAACTGGTTCTCCGCCTGCCGCAGGTCCATGCCGAGCAGCCGGGAGGCCCGGTCGAGCTTGTAGAGCATCGTGTTGCGGTGGATGTGCAGGTCGCGGGAGGCGGCGTTGACGTTGCCCCCGGCGGCGACGTAGGCCAGCACGGTGGCCTCCAGCTCGCCGCCGGCGGCGTCCCGCAGCGGCGCGAGGACGTCGTTGGCGAAGGACCGGCCGGTGCGGCTGGCCGCGACGTCCTCGAGGACGGCGTGCACCCGCAGCTCCTGGTAGCCGCAGACCGGCCGCAGCCCGAGCCGCCCCTGCAGCCCGTGGGCCAGCCGGGCCTCCCGGTAGCTGTCCGGGATGGCCAGCGCGCCCACCACCGGCCGGCCGTAGGCCACCCGCACCGGACGCCCGCCCTGGTCCTTGCGCCCTCCCAGCCAGCGGTGCAGGGCGGTCGCGTACTCGGCGACGACGTCCATCGCGGCGTCCGGCGTGCTCATGGAGCCGCGGCGGGCCGCCTCCCGGACCACGACGAGCACGTCGCCGACCATCGCCGCCTGGGTGTGCCGCTCCTGCTCGGGCAGCAGCCGCGCGGCCTGGGTGGCCAGCGCCTGCAGCCGGCCCGGCGCGTCGACGTCGGCCGGGGTGGTGACCCCCGAGGCCACGATGACGCCGAACCAGGACCGCACCGGGAAGCCGTAGTGCGCGGCCCGGGCGCTGATGTCCTCGACGGTGCCGAACCGGCCGTGCAGCAGGCCGTGGACGAAGTCGCCGCGGGCCTGCTCCTGGGCGCGCTGGACGCTGCGCAGCCGCAGCATCTCGGTGCCGATGATCGGCGCGGCCTGCTCGACGAGGACCCGGTGCTCGGCGAGGTCGTGCGGGTGCGGGTCGTCGGTCTCCTCGAGCAGCAGGATCCAGCCGTCGTGCCGGCCGCCGAGCACGATCGGGGTGAGCACGCAGGACAGCTCCCGCCCGCCCAGGGTGAACGGCGCGAGCCGCGGGTGCAGCTCCGTGGGCTCACCGCCGGTGCCGAGCTGCTCGGCCTGCGCGGCGAAGGCCGCCACCAGGTCGGGGGCCTCCACGGTGCGCGGCTGCCGCTGCTCCAGGGCGGCCAGCTGGCCGTGGGTGTCGAAGACGGCGACCGGGCGCTGGGACATCCGCGCCATCTGGCTGCACAGCGCCGAGAGCTCGGCGCCGCGGTAGAGCAGCTCGGCCAGCGCGCGGTGCACGGCCAGCCCGTAGCGGAGCACGTGGGTCTCGCGGGCGAGGGTGAGGTCGGCGACCAGCCGGTTGAGGACGGCGAACGGCACCGCGTCGGCCATGGTGGCCAGCGGCAGCCGGGCCGCGGCGGCGGCGTCCCCCGGCTCGGGTGCGTGCCCGTCGACCAGCAGCGCCGCGGCGCCGAGCTCGGCCAGCCGGGCGGCGGCGTCGGCCAGCGTGGCGCCGGACTCGGCCAGCTGCGCGGCGTGGGCGTGCACGAGCACCCCGGTGAGCGGCTCCTCCTGGGTCAGCGCGACCGACCACGGCGTCACCCAGTCCAGCCGGGTGACCGCCCCGGTCCGCCCGGCGTGGATGCGCGCCCGTCGCAGCGCCGGCTCCTGCAGGAGCCGGGCGAGGGTCAGCGCGTCGTCGGAGTGGGCGTGCGGCACCACGGGTCCCTTCGGTCAGAGTGCACAAGCTCGCACGGAGTTGCCACGGCAGTCTCACCATTGCCGGGGCGTCCGTCCAGCACGGAGGGTGGGGTTCGGCCGCCCCCACTCCCGCGGGGGACGGCAGCCGTCGACCCGGCCCGCGGGCCGGAGGAGGAGAACCCCGTGCACCAGGTCTTCCGCATCACCCTCGATGACGCCCTGCCGATGCTGGCGGCCGCCCGCGCGAAGGCCGAGGAGATCGGCGTCAAGCAGACGATCTGCGTCTGCGACGACGGCGGCAACGTGCTGGCGCTGCACCGGCTGCCCGGCGCCCGGCTGACCGGCGTGGAGATCTCCATGGCCAAGGCGTTCACCGCCGCCGGCCACGAGCGGGCCACGCACCTGTTCAACGAGCCCCCGAACGGCCCGGCGCTGCCGGGCAACGAGGCCTTCGGCATCGCGCACATGCTGCCGGGCAAGTTCGCCGTCTTCGTCGGCGGCTTCCCGATCGTGCACGAGGGCCAGATCGTCGGCGCGGTCGGCGTGAGCGGCGGCAACGGCGAGCAGGACAAGGCGGTGGGCGCCGCGGCGCTGCAGGCCTTCGCTGAGCACGTGGCGCAGGAGAACGCGCTGGTCTGACCCGTCGAGATCCCGTGATCTCGCACGTCCATGGCTCCCCTGGCGTGCGAGATCACGGGATCTCGCTGTCGTGGCTGTCGTGGCGTCGTGGCTGTCGTGGCGTCGGGGCCGTCAGCCGAGCGCCGCCACGAGCTCCACCTCGACCGGGGCGCCCGAGGGCAGGGTGCGGACGCCGACCGCGCTGCGGGCCACGACGCCCCGCTCCCCCAGCCGCTCGCGCAGCACCGCCGAGGCACCGTCGGCGACCGCTGGGTGCTGGGTGAAGCCGTCGACGGCGGCGACGAACACCGTCAGCTTGAGCGCCCGCACCCCGGCGAGGTCGCCGACGGTCTCGGCGATCGCGGTCAGCGCGTTGCCAGTGGCCAGGCCGGCGGCCTCGCGGGCGGTGGCGAGGTCGACGTCGGCCCCGACCACCCCGCGGACCACCAGTTCCCCGGCACGGCGCGGGGTCATGCCCGCCGTCCAGACCAGGTCGCCGTGGACGACGGCCGGAACGTAGTCGCCCTGCGGCGGGACGGCGGTCCTCCCGGGCTCAGACACCGAGCGCCACCCCGTCCTGCCGCGGGTCGGCGCCACCGGCGAGCACGCCGCGGGTCTCGTCCACCGAGACCACCAGCGCGCTGCCGCCGGCCCCCCACGCGCCGCACGGGCGGACGTCGTGGCCGCGGTCGGCCAGCTCGGCGAGCGTGGCCGCGCCGAGCCGGGTCTCGCACTGCAGCGTCTCCGGGGCGCCCAGGGCGTCGGCGTCGCTGCCGGGATGCACGGTGAACCGCGGCGCGGCCACCGCGGCCTGCGGGTCGAGGCCGCCGTCGACCAGGTGCGAGACGACCTGGGTGTTCCACTGCACCTGGCCGTCGCCCCCGGGGGTGTTGCCGGCGTGCCGGAGCCGGCCGGCGTCGTCGGTGAGGACCCACGCGTTGAGCGTGTGCAGCGGCTTGCGGCGCGGCGCCAGGGCGTTGGGGTGCCCGGGCAGCAGGTAGGCGCCGCGGCCCAGCCGGTTGTTGAGCGCGATGCCGGTGCCCGGCACGGAGATCCGGGCGCCGAAGGTGAACGCCAGCGAGGAGATGGCGCTGACCGCCCGGCCCTCGGCGTCCACGGCCACGCAGCTGGTGGTGTCCCCGGCCATGCCGACGCCGCCGGTGAGCAGCGGCTGGTGCTCCAGGCCGGCGCGCGCCGCGGCCAGCGCGTCGGCGGTCAGCAGGGCGCGCCAGGTGTCGGTGTCGGCGCCGCAGGACTCGTAGCGGTCCCGGAACGCGCGGCGGGCCGCCAGCGCCATGAGGTGGACGGCGTCGGCGCCGAGGGTGGGCCGGCCGAGCAGCTGCCCGTCGAGCAGGCCGGCCTGCTGCAGCGCCATCCAGCCCGGGGAGGGCGGCGGCGTCTGGTGCAGCACCAGGTCGCCGTAGCGGGTGGTGATCGACGGCTCGGCCGGGGCGGAGGCACCCAGCGCCCACTCCTCGCCGGAGAACGGCGCCCCGCCGGCGCGCAGCAGGGCGACGGCCTGCTCGGCCAGCGACCCGGAGTACAGCGCGAGGGGGTCGGCGGCCAGCAGCTCGATGCTGTCGGCCAGCTCGAAGGCCGGCAGCCGGTCACCGACGGCCGGCACCCGGCCCGAGGGCAGCAGCCAGCGGCGCAGCCCCTCGTCGGCGGCCAGCGAGCCGGCGTGCTCGGCGATGTCGGCGCGGTTCTTCACGGTGCACGGCAGGCCGGCCCGGGCGGCGGCGACGACCGGCGCCCACAGCTCGGCCAGCGAGCGGGTGGCACCGCGCGAGTGCAGCGTGGACAGCGCGGCGAGGGCACCGGGGGTGGCGACCGCCCGCGCACCACCCATCGGCAGCGCGGTCAGCCCCTCGTCGAGGTACCCCTCGGCGGTGGCGCCGTCCGGGCCGTAGCCGCTGCCGCCGACGGTCCACACGGTGCCGTCGGGCTCGCGGACGACGGCGAAGGCGTCACCCCCGATGCCGCACTGCCCCGGCAGGGACAGCCACGCCATCGCGGTCATCGCCAGCGCCGCGTCCACCGCCGTCCCGCCGTCGGCGAGCACCCGGGCACCGAGCTGGCTGGCCACCGGCGAGCTGCTGGTGACCATGCCGTCCGCGGCGATCGTCGGCCCGCGCCCGGCCTCGTCCTCCGGCGACCAGGTGCCCCCCGCGCCGGCCATCTAGTCCGCCGCCGGTGGCCGGCGACGCCGCGGGCCGCCCTCCAGCACGTCGCGCTCGGAGAGGCCGACGAGCACCTGGCCGTCCTCCTCGCGCACCGGGTAGGTGCGGATGGCCTCGGTGGCCGGGGGCGCGATCGGCTTGCCGGTCTCCAGCTCGAAGACGCTGTTGTGGCACGAGCAGCGGATGCCGTCGTCCTGCAGCTTCCCGGAGCTGAGCAGGCAGTCCAGGTGGGTGCAGTAGTTGCTGGTCGCGTACGCCCTGCCGTCCAGGCGGGCCACGGCCAGCTCCA
This sequence comes from Geodermatophilus sp. SYSU D00079, assembly GCF_054050635.1. Taxonomy (NCBI): domain Bacteria; kingdom Bacillati; phylum Actinomycetota; class Actinomycetes; order Geodermatophilales; family Geodermatophilaceae; genus Geodermatophilus; species Geodermatophilus sp. SYSU D00079. Next base: position 41,728 of record NZ_JBJGZS010000013.1, read on the forward strand.
CCTGGCCGTGCTCGGTCTCGGCGTAGAAGCGGCGCACGTACCCGTTGGGCACCTGCCCCGCCCGGCAGATCCGCACGAAGGCGCACTCGGTGCTGGCCGCGGCCAGTTCCTCGTCGGTGGCCGCCAGGGGCCGGTCGTCGCTCATGCGCTCAGGTAGACGGTCTTGTCGACCGTGTAGAAGGCCATCATCGCTTCCCCTGCCTGTTCCTTGGACGTCTGCGTGCTGCTGTCCTTGAGGCCGCCGAACGGCGCGTTCATGGCCTGTCCGGTGGTGGTCTGGTTGATCTTCACGAGGCCGGCGGGCACCTCCCGGGCGAACCGGAGGGCGCGGCCGACGTCGGCGGTGACGATCGCCGCCGAGAGCCCGTAGCGGGTGGCGCCGGCCAGCTCGATCGCCTCGTCGAACGAGCCGACCCGCAGGAACGCCAGCACCGGCCCGAACACCTCCTCGGTGGCCAGCGCCGAGGCCGGGTCGACGTCGGCGAAGACCGTGGGCCGCACGAAGTGGCCGTGCGCGAGGGCGGGGTCGTCGTCGGCGGGGTCGCCGGGGCCGCCGACGACCAGCCGGGCGCCGTCGTCCAGGGCCCGGCGGACGGCGCCGAGCACCGACTCCTTCTGCCGGGCGGTGGCCTGGGGGCCGACGTCCACCCCCGGCTCGAGGCCGTGGCCGAGGCGCAGTGCGGCCGCCCTGGCGGCGACCCGCTCCAGCAGTGCGTCGTGCACCGCATCGTGGACCAGTACCCGGCTGGTGCCGGTGCAGGCCTGGCCGGAGAGGCCGAAGGCGCCCTTGGCGATCAGGCCGGCGGCGCGGTCGAGGTCGGCGTCCTCCAGGACGACGACGGGGTTCTTGCCGCCCATCTCCAGCTGGGTGCGCTGGCTGGCCCGCACCACGCGGTGGATGGACTCCCCCACCGCGGTCGAGCCGGTGAACGTGATCGCCCCCAGCCGGTCGTCGGCCACCAGCGCCTGCGACACCTCGGCCCCGCCGTGCAGGACGGCGAGCGCGCCGGCCGGCACCCCGCCCTGGAGCAGCGCGTCGACCAGGCGCTGGCCGAGCAGCGGCGTGACCTCGCTGGGCTTGAAGACGACGCCGTTGCCCGCGGCCAGCGCCGGGCCGAGCTTGCGGGAGGGGATGTTGAGCGGGAAGTTCCACGGCGTGATCGCGGCGACCACGCCCACCGGGGAGCGGCTGGTGAACACCAGGCTGCCGTCGCCGGTGGGCAGCGTCTGCCCGGCGGTGCGCAGCGCCTCCCCGGCGTAGAAGCGCAGGTTCAGCGGGGTGCGGGAGACCTCCACGGTGGCCTCGGCGCGGGTCTTGCCCTCCTCGCGGACCAGCTCCTCGACGAGGGCGTCGCGCTGGGACTCCAGCACGTCGGCGGCCTTCTCCAGGGCCCGGCCGCGCTTCTCCGGCGCGGTGTCGGCCCACTCCGACCAGCCGGCGAGGACGGCGGAGACCGCGGCGTCGGCGTCCTTCGCGTCGGACTCGGGGAAGACGCTGACCACCTGGCGGTCGTCGCCGGGGTCGCGGCGCTCGCGGGTCCGGCCGGTGACCGACTCGACCCACTGGCCCTCGACCAGGTTGCGCACGGTGCTGGTGCCCATCAGGCCGGCACCTCCTCGAACTCCAGGAGCTCCTCGAGCTCGACGGACTCGTCGGCCAGCCGGTCGGCGTCGACGGGGACGGCCAGGTCCACCAGCTCGCGGGCGACCGAGACGTCCTCGCCGCGCTCGACGGCGGCCGCGGCGACGACCACGCCGTCGCGCAGCCAGAAGACGCTGCCGTCGAGGGCGGCCACGTCGCCGCGGACGACGACCTCGTCGCCGGGCCGGACGCCGCCGAGCCCCAGGCCCTGGACGTTGACGTCGTACTGGTCGGTCCAGAACCAGTGCGGGTCGGCGAAGGCCCGGGGCCGGCCGGCGATGGTGGAGCCGATCGCCGCGGCCTGCTGCTGGGCGACGTCGGCGTGCTCGACGCGGACCCGGCCGTAGCGCGGGTGGTCGTGGGCGGCGACGTCACCGGCGGCGAAGACGTTCGGGGTGCTGGTGCGCCCGTGCGCGTCGACCTCCACGCCGTTGCCGACGGCCAGGCCGGAGGCCAGCGCCACCTCGATGTTGGGGTCGATCCCGATGCACACGACCAGGTCGTCGACGGTCTCGGTGCCGGTGGGCAGGGTGAGACCGACACCGTCGGGGCGGGCGGTGACCGCCTCGATCGGCCGGCCGAGGCGGAACTCCACCCCGCGGGAGGCGTGCAGGTCGGTGAGCGCCCGGCCGATGCCGGCGCCGAGGACGCGGGTCAGCAGCACCGGGTCGCGGTCGAGGACGACGACCTCGGCGCCGCGGGTGCGGGCGGCCGCGGCGACCTCGGTGCCGAGGAAGCCGCCGCCGAGCACACCGATGCGGCGGCCCGGGACGAGCCGGTCGCGCAGCCGGTCGCTGTCGGCGAGGGTGCGCAGGGTGTGCACGCGGTCCCCGGTGAGACCGGGCAGCTGGCGGGGGCGGCCGCCGGTGGCGAGGACGACGAGGTCGGCCGCGACGCCGCCGCCGTCGGCGAGCAGCACCGAGCCGGTGGCGGCGTCGATCCGCTCGACCGGGCTGCCGGTGCGGATCTCGACGTCGTTGGCGGCGCACCAGGCCGGGTCGAGCAGCCAGAGGCCCGCGTCGCCGGGGCCGGCCAGCCGCTCCTTGGAGAGCATCGGGCGCTGGTAGGGGCCGACGGGCTCGTCGCCGAGGACGACGACGGGGCCGGCGAAGCCGCGGCGGCGCAGCGCCTTGGCGGTGGCGGCGGCGACGTGGCCGGCGCCGACGACGACCAGGGTCTGTTCAGTCATGGGGATGCACCTCAGGCGGGAGCGTCGGGCGCGCTCTCGCGCCGGGGGGTGACGGGCTCGGGGTCGAGGAGGATCGCGCCCTCGTCGGTGACCTGGACGGCGTAGGTGGCCTGGCGGCCCTCCTGGTCCTCGGCCTCGCCGGTGCGCGGGTCGAACCGCCACTGGTGACCGGGGCAGATGACCTGACCGTTGAGCAGCGTGCCCTTGGTGAGGAACCGCTCCTTGTGGACGCACACGTCGTCCATCGCGAACACCTCGTCGTCGACGAGGAACAGGGCGATCGGGCAGCCGCCGACGGTGACCTGCTTGCGCTTGCGGCGGGTGAGGTCCTTCATGTCGGCCACGTGCACCCACGCGCCGGGCGAGGGGGCGGGGGCGGTCGCGGGGCTCGCGGGCTGGCTCACGGGAGGGCCTCCGGTCGAGGGCGTGCGGGGAGGGCGCCGGGTGCGGCCGGCGGTGCGGTGTGGGGGTCGGTGCGGTCGAGGGGGGGGGGGGGGCCGGGGGGGCCCCCCCCCCCCCCCCCCCCCCCCCCCCCCCCCCCCCCCCCCCCCCCCCCCCCCCCCCCCCCCCCCCTCGGCGGGTCGCTCAGGCGGCGCCGAGGTCCTCGGCGACGTAGGTGTCGTAGAGGGACCGGGTGTAGGCGTAGCGCATCTCGGCGCCCCACCGGACGAACTGCAGGCAGCGCTGCTGCAGCTCCGGGGTGGTCGCGCCCTCGAGCACGATCTGGAAACCGCGCTCACCGTGCACCTCGTCGGAGGTGATGTGGAGGTCGAAGAACTCGATCTCGTCCTCGGTGAACCCGTAGGTCTCGCGCAGCGGCACGATCTGCTTCTTGTAGATGCTCGGGACCTGCGACTCCAGGCCCACGACCAGCGCGGCGGTGGCGACGACGTAGTGCTCGCGCATGGCGGTGGCGTAGCACCACGCCTGCAGGCCGCGCGTGACGGCGTTGGCCGTGTTCGGGTCCTCGATCGCCTCGCGGGTGGTGCCACACGCCTCGCCGAAGCGGATCAGCAGGTCGGTGTGGCGGATGTCGGCCAGCTCCTCCTCGTACATGTTCTGGAGGAGGAAGTCCTTGGCGTCGGTCATGTGGTCGGGGGTGTTGCCGTAGATGTAGCCGAGGTAGTCGGCGAACGGGCCGACGTAGGTGTAGTGGTTCTCGGCCCAGCGGGCGAAGTGGTGACGCTCCAGCTTGCCCTCGGCCCAGGCCTTGCTGAAGGAGGCGTTCTTGGCCTCGCGGCCCTTGATCGCGTCCTGCAGGGCGACGCGGAAGTCGTCGTGGCTGAGCAGCTCGGTGCGGTCGAGCATCTGGGTCATGTGATTCGCCTTCTCCGGTCTCCAGCGGTGGCTGTGTGAGAACGACGCTAGGAGCGGTCCACCCCTCCGCATGAGGGTCACAGTGCACAGGGATGCGGCGGTTCCCTGGGCAGTTCGACCAACGCGGGGGACGTCGTCCGTCCGGAGACTCAAGCGTCGTGTCCGCCGCCGTCACCACGCCCTCGTCCGCACCGCCGCTGCGCCCGGCCGGGGGTGTCGGCACCGGCCTGCGGCAGGCCCTCGTCGTGGCGCTGGCCGTGGTCAGCGGTGCCACCGACGCCATCGGCCTGCTCGCCCTGGGCGGTGCCTTCACCAGCGTCATGACCGGCAACCTGGTCATCCTGGGCGTCTCGGCCAGCTCCGCCGACGGCGCGCTGGCCATCGCCTCCGGGGGCGCCATCCTGGCCTTCTGCGCCGGCTGCGCCCTCGGCGCCCGGCTGGCCGGCCTACCCCGCCCGGACGACGCGGTGTGGCCGCGGCCGGTGACCGTCGGGCTGGTCGTGGAGCTGGTCCTGCTGGCCGGCTACGCGGTCGGCTGGTGGGTCAGCGGCGCGCAGCCGGGCCCGGTGCTGACCCAGGTGCTGCTGTTCACGATGGCCGCCGCCCTGGGCGTGCAGAGCAGCACCGTGCAGCGCTTCGGCATCGCCGGGATGTCCACGACCTACCTGACCGGGACGCTGACCACCGTCGTCATGCGGATCGTGGCGGGACGGGCGCGTGAGGTGCGGGCCAGCGTGGAGATCATCCTGGGCCTCGTGGTCGGGGCCGCCGCCGGCGCCGGGCTGCTCCTGGTCGCGCCCCTCGTGGCACCGGCCCTGCAGCTGGCCGCGCTCGGGGGCGTCGTCCTGGTCGCGGTGGTGGTGGGCCGCCGCCGCTGACCGCGCGCATCAGCGCGGGCCGGAGGGGTACCCGCCGGCCATGACGACGAGGGTCGAGCGCTCCATCCAGGTCGAGGTGCCGCTGCGGACGGCGTACGGGCAGTGGACCCAGTTCGAGGACTTCCCGCACTTCATGGGCGGGGTCAGGGAGGTGCGCCAGCTCGACGACCGCCGGCTGCACTGGGTCGCGGAGATCGCCGGCGTCCGGCGGGAGTGGGAGGCGTCGGTCCTCGAGCAGGTGCCCGACCAGAAGGTCGCCTGGGCCGCCACCAGCGGGGCGACCAACGCCGGGGCGGTGCGGTTCGAGGCGGCCGGCCCGAACGCGACGGTGGTCCACCTGACGCTGGAGTACGAGCCCGAGGGCGTGGTGGAGCAGGTCGGCGACGAGCTCGGCGTCGTCGAGCGGCAGGTCCGCTCCGACCTCGAGCGATTCAAGGCGCTGGTCGAGGACGAGGGCTACCCCACCGGCGTCTGGCGCGGGTCGGTCGACGCCGGGGCCGGCGTCGGCACCCCGGGCGTGGCGGACGCCGCGGCCTCACGGGGTGACAGTGGCAAGGCGGGGGTGTCGGGCACCGCGGTCGCGGCCGGCGTCGCCGCGGTGGCCGCGGGTGCCGCCGCCGTCGGTGCGGCGGTGGCGGCGAGCGGCTCTCACGGGACGGAGGACAAGCCGGGGCCGGTGGAGATCCCGCCGTCGGAACGGCTGGCCGCCCACGCCTCCCAGTCCGCGCCGGAGTCGTCGACCGCCGCCCTCGGCGTCCCCTCCGAGGTGCTCGACGAGGGCCCGGAGCCGATCGCGCAGCGCACCCTCGACCCCGGCGTCGGCCGCGACGAGGACGGCACCGCCGACCGGCCCCACTGATCCCTCGGGCCCGGCGGTTGACCGCCCGCGGGCCCGAGGCCACGATCACCAGGGCCACCCGGGTCCGGCCCACCTGCCGAGCGCCCGTCCCTGGGACCAGGGGAGACCATGAGCAGGACAGAGACGATCACGGTGCCCCACCTGGGCACCTCGACCATCGGCTACCGGCTCGGCAGGGCGTACGACCCCTCGCTCCCGACGCTGGTCATGGTCAACTCGTTCACCACCTCCGTCGAGCTGTACCGGCCCCAGTTCGCGGACGAGGAGCTGTCCGCCACCGCCAACCTGCTCGCGCTCGAGCCCTACGGCCACGGGCAGACCCGCGCCGGGTACGAGCAGTTCACCTACTGGGACTCGGCCATCGCCAACCTGCAGGTCCTCGAGGCGCTCGGCATCCCCGAGGCGTTCGTCCTGGGCACGTCGCAGGGTGGGTGGATCGCGGCGCGCATGGCCCTGCTGGCCCCCCGCACCGTGAAGGGCATCATCCCGCTGGGCACCTCGATGGACTCCGAGAGCCAGCGCAGCCGCGACCTGGGCTGCTGGGACGGGGTCGGGTTCTGCACACCGGCCATCGACGCCCTCGCCGGGGAGGTCGGCGACGACTGGGTGATCCCGGTGGAGTTGGTCGACGCCGTCCTCGCGGAGGGCTTCGGCGGGGACGTGCCGCCCGAGGAGCGCACCTTCTGGCACGAGACGCACCAGGAGAACTACGCCGGTGACGCCGGGCGGGCGCGGCTGCGCACGAGCAGCATCAACCTGCGTGACCGCGACGGCCTGCACGCCCGGCTGGACGGTGTGCGGTGCCCGGTCCTGTGGATGCACGGCACGGCCGACCCGGTCTACTCCGTCGCCAACGCCGAGGACGAGATCGGGCTCTTCGTCAACAGCCCCGAGGCCCGGCTCCGCGTGGTCGACGGTGGCCGGCACTTCCTCAGCGCCTCCCACCCCGCGGACGTCGACGCCGCGACGGTCGAGTTCGTCAACCGCTGGAGGTAGCGCCGGCACCTCCGGCGCGACGGGACGCTCAGGCCCCCGTGCGCGGGCCCTGCCAGATGTCGATGCCGGCGTCGACGGCGTGCTGGTCGATGGCGGCCAGCTCCTCGTCGGAGAACGCCGGCTGCTCCAGCGCCCCCACGTTCTGCTCGAGCTGACCGACGCTGCTGGCCCCGACGAGCACCGTGGTCACCCGCGGGTCGCGCAGCGCCCAGGCCAGCGCCATCTGGGCCAGGCTCTGCCCGCGCTGCTGCGCGATCTCGTGCAGCGCCCGGACGTGACCCAGCGCCTCCTCGGTGAGCAGGTCGGTGGACAGCGACTTGTCCTGGCTGGCCCGCGACCCCGCCGGCACGCCGTCCAGGTACTTGGTCGTCAGCATCCCCTGGGCCAGCGGGGAGAAGGCGATGCAGCCGGCGCCGACGTCCTCGAGCACGTCGAGCAGGCCCTCGGTCTCGATCCAGCGGTTGAGCATCGAGTACGACGGCTGGTGGATCAGCAGCGGCGTCCCGAGGTCGGCGAGGATCTCCGCCGCCCGCGCAGTGTCCTCCGGGCCGTAGCTGGAGATGCCGGCGTAGAGGGCCTTGCCGGCCCGGACGGCGCTGTGCAGCGCGCCCATCGTCTCCTCGAGCGGCGTGGTCGGGTCGGGGCGGTGCGAGTAGAAGATGTCGACGTATTCCAGGCCCATGCGGCGCAGCGACTGGTCGAGGCTGGCCAGCACGTACTTGCGCGAGCCGCCGCCCTGGCCGTAGGGCCCGGGCCACATGTCGTAGCCGGCCTTGGTGGAGATGACCAGCTCGTCGCGGTACGCCGCGAAGTCGTCGGCGAGGTGCCGGCCGAAGTTGGTCTCGGCGGAGCCGTAGGGCGGGCCGTAGTTGTTGGCCAGGTCGAAGTGCGTGATCCCGAGGTCGAAGGCCCGCCGCAGGATGTCGCGCTGCCGGTCGAACGGGACGTCGTCCCCGAAGTTGTGCCACAGCCCCAGGCTGATGGCGGGGAGGTCCAGGCCGCTGCGGCCGGTGCGCCGGTAGGTCATGGAGTCGTAGCGGGCGTCGGACGCGCGGTAGGCCATGGCGCCGATCCAACCAGCGGCGTGGCCGGCCGGCTCAGCCGCGGCCGAGGGCGGCCAGCCGCTCCCGCCGGGCGGTGCGAAGCAGCTCGGCCAGCCGCGGGTCCCCGAGCGTCTCGGCGCCGGCGACCCGCAGCCTGCGGAAGGACTTCCCGGTGCCGTCGAGCAGGCCGCGGTGGTCCAGCGAGGCGCCGTGGTCGAAGCCCAGGTCGAGCACCTGCCGGTACACGGCGAGGTAGGCGTAGTGCTCGGTCGTCTTCCGGCGGCCGATGCCGTAGCCGACCGTCCTCTGGTGCGGCCAGACGACACGGACGACGTCGGCATCGGTGCGCCGGACCAGCTCGTCGGCGGCCCGGACGAGGTCGGCCACCTCCGGGCCGACCACGGCGAGCAGTGCGTCGAGGTCGTCGGGCACGGTGCGGGGTTCCTCTCGAGATCGGGCCGGTCGGCCCTGGTCGGGGCCCGGTCAGCGCCTAGGGTCGGGGACGACAGTCTCCGCCGCCGCCCCTCGGGAGATGACCGTGCTCCGCCTCCTCGGACTCCTGCTGGTCGTCTGGCTCGTCGTCACCGTCATCGGCGCGGTCGTGGAGGGCCTGTTCTGGCTGGCCGTGGTCGGGCTGGTGTTCTTCGTGCTCACCGGGGCGTTCGGCTGGGGGCGGCAGAAGAACCGCCTCTGAGCGGACCGGCCGCCCACGGGCGCCCCGGAGGCCTCGCGCGGTCGCCGTTCCGGCCGGCGCGGGGCGGGCGATGGCGGGAAGACGCCCACCACCACCCGGCCCCGTCGGCGCGGACCGGTCCGCACCCTCCGCCGTCAGCGGCTGCTGACGGCGTACTGCTCCGGCGCCCACGGGAGGGGTGCCCCCGCGTACTTGGCCGCACGGACGTCGCCGGAGCGGGCGTGCCCCTCGAACAGCTCGACCCGGCTGGCCCGGCCGCACAGCTCCCCGAGCGCGGCACTGGACTCGCGGTTGCGGACCTCCTGGTAGGTGACCGTCTTCAGGTACTTGCCGACCCACAGGCCACCGGTGTACCGGGCTGATCCCCGCGTGGGGAGGGTGTGGTTGGTGCCGATGACCTTGTCGCCGTAGGAGACACACGTGCCCTCACCGAGGAACAGCGCGCCGTAGTCGCGCATCTCCTCCAGGGCCCGGCGCGGCTCCGCGGTGAGCACCTGGACGTGCTCGGAGGCGAACTCGTCGGCGAGCGCGAAGGCCTCCTCGATGGTCTCGACGACGTGCACCTGGCCGTGGTTCCGCCAGGCCGGCTCGGCGAAGTCCTTCGTGGGCATCTCCGGCAGGAGCCGCTCGATGTGCGCGATGGCCCGGCGGGCGACGTCCTCGCTGGTGGAGATGAGGACCGCCGGCGAATCCGGTCCGTGCTCCGCCTGGCTGAGCAGGTCGACGGCCACGACGAACGGGTCGGCGGAGTCGTCGGCGATGACCAGGATCTCGGTCGGCCCGGCGAACAGGTCGATACCGACCTCGCCGAACAGCTGGCGCTTGGCCTCGGCGACGAAGGCGTTGCCGGGACCTGCCAGCATGTCGACCTTCGTCACCGTCTCGGTCCCGAGGGCCATCGCGGCCACGGCCTGCACACCTCCGAGCAGGTAGATGTCGTCCGCGCCGGCCAGGTGCATGGCGGCGACCGTCGCGGCCGGGATCTCCCCCCGGATCGGCGGCGTGCACGCCGTGACGTGCTCGACGCCGGCCACCTTGGCGGTGAGCACGGTCATGTGGGCCGAGGCCACGAGCGGGTAGCGGCCGCCCGGGACGTAGGCGCCGGCCGCCGAGACCGGCAGGTGCTTCTGGCCGAGGAAGACCCCCGGCATCGTCTCGACCTCGAACTCCTGCATCGAGTCGAGCTGGTGCTGGGCGAACGTGCGCACGTTCCCCTGCACGGTGCGGATGTCGTCGATGACCTCCTGCGGGACGCCGGCCATGATCTCCTCGACCCGCTCCGGCGCCAGGCGGAAGCTCTCCGGTGCCCAGTGGTCGAACTTCTGCGAGTACTCGCGGACGGCCTCGTCACCGCGCTGCCGGATGTCCTCGATGACGCCGGCGACGGTCTCGCGCACCGCGGGCGCGGGCGCCAGACCGCCCGCCGACCCGGTGGCGGCCTTGAGCACTGTGCTGGTCATGCGGTCCTCCTGTGGGGTGGTCCGGGGATGTGACGAGCGTGTCTGCATACGCATGCAGTGTCAAGACCGCCCGGCGAGGGCGGCCGGTACGCTGCCCATCAGCACAGTCCTGGTCACAGGTGGGGAGCGCATGGCCGCAACGAGCTTTGACGTCGCTCGGCTCGCTGGCGTGTCGCAACCGACAGTGTCCAGAGCACTGCGGGGTGAACCCAGTGTCGCGCCGGAGACCCGACGGCGGGTGGAGGAGGCCGCGACCGCGCTCGGCTACGTCACCAGCCACCTGGGCCGAGGGTTGGCCACCCGGCGGACCCGCCGCATCGGGGTCGTGGCCGCCGAGCTGACCAACCCCTTCTACCCCAACCTCGTCGGGCCGCTGCAGCGGGAACTGGAGCTGGCGGGCTATCGCAGCGTCCTGTACGCCGAGCGCGGCGACGACGTGCTCACCGTCGACGAGCTGGCCGACGGGTCCCTGGACGGCGTCGTCCTCACGACCGTCTCGCTGGAGTCGACGCTGCCCCAGTCGCTCACCGAGCGAGGCGTTCCGTTCGTGCTGCTCAACCGGGAGGTCGACGGTGTCGTCGCCGACGCGGTGGTCGTCGACAACGTGCGTGGGGCCACCTTGATGGCGGATCTTCTCGTGGAGCTGGGGCATGAACGGATCGGCGCCCTGCTCGGCCCGGAGTGGACGAGCACCGGGCGTGACCGGGAGCGCGGCTTCCGCAAGGCCCTGGCCGCGCGCGGCCGGGAGCTCCCCGAGCGGTCGACCGTGCACAGCCCGTTCGGCTTCGACGAGGGCCGGGAGGGGCTGATCGAGCTCCTGGCCCGCGGTGGACCGCGCCCGACCGCGGTGTTCTGCGCCAACGACGTGCTCGCCCTCGGTGCCTACGACGCCGCGGAGCGGGCGGGCCTGCGGGTGCCCGAGGACCTCACCGTCGTGGGTTTCGACGACATCAGCCTCGCCTCGTGGGCGCGGTTCGACCTCACCACGGTCCGCTGCGACCTGCCCCGGCTGGCCGCGGTGGCCGCGGAGCTGCTGCTCAAGCGGATCACCGCGCCCGGGGAGTACCACCAGCGGATCGTGCTGCCGGTCGAGGTCGTCCGGCGGGGTTCGCACGCGGCACCCGCGACCCGGGACGCATCCCCGGCCTGACCGGTCCCGCAGGGACGCCCGGTCGGCGCCCCCGGTGCCGGCCGTCCGGCGTGAGCCGGCGGACGGCGGTGACCCCGACCACAGGTGGGCCTTGACACCCCCGCGCGAGCCTGCCTACGGTCGTCCACACGGGGTTGCATACGCATGCAGCATGGTCGTGCGACACCGCACCGGCCCGAGCGCCTGTTCCGGTCGGTCCCAGGCGACCACCCGCCTCCTGTCTCCGCCCCGCTGCCGGTCCGACCGCGCCGGCACCGGAGACCACCCCGGCCGACCTCAGAGGGAGTCACCGGCATGGACACCACCACCGGCACGACGGAGTCCGTTCCGCAGTCGTCACGCCGCAAGGTGCTGACGTCGAGCGTTATCGGCAGCGTCATCGAGTGGTACGACTACACGATCTACGGCACCGCGGCCGCGCTCGTGTTCGGTTCGCAGTTCTTCCCGAACTTCGACCCCGCCACCGGCACGGTCGCCGCGTTCGGCACGTTCGCCGCGGGCTTCCTCGCCCGCCCGCTCGGCGGCCTGGTGGCCGGGCACTACGGCGACAAGATCGGCCGCAAGGCGATGCTGGTCCTGACGCTCACCGTGATGGGCGTGGCCACCGCCCTCATCGGTCTGCTCCCCACGTACGCCCAGATCGGGATCTGGGCGCCGGCGCTGCTCATCCTGCTCCGCCTCGTCCAGGGCTTCGCCGTCGGCGGGGAGTGGGGCGGCGCCGTGCTGATGGCCGTGGAGTACGCACCCGACCGCAGGCGCGGCTTCTACGGGTCCCTCCCCCAGACCGGCGTCCCGGCCGGCCTGGTCCTGGGCACCGGGGCGTTCGCGCTGTTCTCGCTGCTGCCGGACGACCAGTTCGACGCGTGGGGTTGGCGGGTGCCGTTCCTGCTCAGCGTGGTGCTGGCCGGGGTCGGCATGTACATCCGCTTCCGCCTGGCCGAGACGCCGAACTTCAGCGAGGTCAAGGAGCACGGGCAGACCGACAAGAGCCCCCTGGTCGACGTGCTGCGCCGGCATCCCCGGGAACTGGTCGTGGCGTTCTTCGCCCGGTTCGCGGAGGCGGGCAACTACTACATCTACACGGTGTTCATCCTGGCGTTCCTGGTCGACTACGCGGGGGCCGACGAGTCGGCGGTCCTCGCCGCCGTCGTCATCGCCGCGGCGGCGGACGTGCTCGCCATCCCGTTCTGGGGCCGGCTGTCCGATCGGGTCGGCCGGCGTCCGGTGATGATCTGGGGCGGGCTCTTCCTCGCCGCATCGGCCTATCCGATGTTCCGACTGGCCGAGGACGGCGACGCGGTCATGATCACGGTGGGGTTGACGGTCGTCCTCGTGGCCGGTCACGCCGCGGTGTACGGCCCGCTGGCCGCGTTCTACGCAGAGCTGTTCCGGCCGTCGCTGCGCTACAGCGGGGTCTCGATCGGCTACCAGGCCGGATCCGTGCTGCTGGGCGGGTTCACCCCGCTGCTGGCGACCTCCCTGGTGGCGTGGTCCGACGGGAGCGCGTGGCCGGTCGTCGTCCTGGTGGCGGGCACGTCGCTCATCGCGACCGTCACCTTCTTCCTGGCTCGCGAGTCCCACCGGCGCAGTCTGGCCGAGGAGTCCTACGACACCCCGGCGCCGGCCACGGTCTGACCTCGGTGCGCCGCCGGCCCGACCAGGCCGCACCCCGCCCGTGCGTCCGCCGGTGGTGAGGTCCCCCGACCTCACCACCAACGGGCGTGCGCAGCACCAGGCCGGCCCCTCCGGGTGCACGGGAACCGAGCTGCCCCTCGGACCGGTGGCGCACGACGGGCGTCACCGGCGCAGGGCCACCGGCACACCGGCCAGCTGCCGGGACACCCCACGGGCGGTCGCGATGACCGCGGGCACGTAGCTGGGCGCGGAGGTGTCCTCCGGCGGGACGACGACCGACACGGCGCCCACGACGACCCCGCCGCGGCCCACCACCGGCGCGGCGACGGCCAACGCCGGCAGCGGCATCGTGCTCGTCGCCACGGCCACCCCCGACCGGCGGACCTCGGCCAGCACCCGGCGCAGCCGCCCGGGCTCGGTGACCGTGTTGGGGGTGTAGCGCTCCAGCGGGCCGGCGAGGACGGCGTCCTGCTCCTCCTTGGGCGCCCATGCGAGCAGCGCCAGCCCGACACCGCTGGCGTGCAGCGGCAGCCGGCCGCCGATGCGGGTCGCCGTCGGCACGGCCGACCGGGTGGCGAAGTGCTCCACGACCAGCGCGGCGCCGGCGTCCCGGACGGCGAGCTGGACGTTCTGCTGGGTGGCCTCGTAGAGGTCCTCGAGGAACGGTCGGGCGGTGTCCCGCAGGGCGCTGGCCCGGGGCGCGGAGGCGGCCACCTCCCACAGCCGCAGCCCGGCGCGGTACCGGCCGTCGGGCTGCCGCTCCAGGCCGCCCCACGTCGCCAGCGTCTGCACCAGCCGGTGGGCCGTCGACAGCGGCATGCCGGTCTCGCGGCTGACCTCGGTGGCCGACAGGCCGGCCGGGGCGGCGCCGACCGCGTCGAGCACCGCGCAGACCTTGGACGCGACGCTGCGCGACTCCCTGCCCGCCACGGGCACCACCTCCGATCCTCCCGACTATAGGGAGGACTGTTGTCCGGGACACAGTGACCCGGGTCCCATGGTGTGCAGCGGCCGGGGAGACGATCCCCGGCACCTCCCCCGGGTGCGGTCACCCCACCCGGCCATCCCCTTTCGCCGTCCGGCGTGCCCGGACGCCCGTCCGCGGAGGCAACGTGTCCATCGACGTCCTCGCTGTCGTCGTGCTGCTCGCCGTGTTCCTCGTCGGCACCGTCAGCACGGTCAACATCGGCGCACTCGCGCTCGTCGGGGCCTTCGCCCTCGGCACGCTGGTGCTCGGGGAGGACCTCCCCACGATCCTGTCGGGGTTCCCCGCCAACCTGTTCATGCTGCTGTTCGGCATCACCTACCTGTTCTCCGTCGCCGCGGCCAACGGCACGACGGAGTGGCTGGTGATGTCGATGGCCCGGCTGGTGCGCGGCAACGCCCGCGTCGTGCCGCTACTGCTGTTCGCGGTGACCGCCGCGGTCACCTCGGCCGGCGCGCCGGGTCAGGCCGCTGCCGGGATCATGGCGCCCATCGGCATCAGCCTGGCCCGTGAGTTCGGCATCCGCCCGCTGCTGGCCGGCCTCATGGTGGTCACCGGGGTCGGGGCCGGGACGTTCTCGCCCCTGTCGACCCTCGGCATCATCGCCAACGAGGCCGTGGCCAGCGAGGGCTTCGACGTCGGCCCGGTCACCCTCTGGCTGGGGACCCTGGCGTTCAACGTCGTCCTCGCCGTCGCCGTGTACCTCGTCCTGGGCGGGCTGCGGGCCACCGGCGAGCGACTGGACGACGCGGTCCGCGCCGCCGACGGCGGCGGGACCCCGCTGGAGTCCGCGCCGTCCGCCGGCACGGGCGGCGGAGGGGCGGCGACGGCCGTCGGGACGGCGCCGGTGTCGGTGCGCCCCCGGCTGGACGCCGCGCGGGTCACGACGCTGGTCGCGATCGCGCTGGTGGCGCTGGGCTCGCTGGTGTTCGACCTGGACATCGGGATGCTGGCCATCGTCGCCGCCGTCGTGGTGCACACCGTGTTCCCGCGCAAGGAGAACACCGCGCACATCAGCTGGAACGTCATCCTGCTGGTCTGCGGCCTGGTCACGCTGATCGAGGTGCTCGACCGCGCCGGCACGATCACGCGCATCGGTGAGGGCGTCGCCGGCGTCGGCTCCCCGGTGGTCAGCGCGCTGCTGCTGTGCGGGGTCGCCGCGCTGGTGTCGGCGTTCGCCTCCAGCACCGGGGTGATCGGCGCGATCGTGCCGCTGGCCATCCCCCTCATGGCGCTGGGGCACCTCTCCCCCACCGCCCTGCTGATCGCCATCGCGCTGTCCGCGACGGTCGTCGACGCCAGCCCGTTCTCCTCGGTCGGCGCCCTGGTCGTGGCCAGCGCACCCGAGGACCAGCAGCGCGCGGTCTCGCGCAAGCTGCTCACCTTCGGCCTGGTGATGATCGTCGTCGCGCCGCTGGCCTCCGTCCTGCTGTTCGTCCTGCCCGCCCAGCTGGGCTGATCCCACCCCCGAGAGAGGAGTGCGCACCATGGCCGCACCCGTGTTCACGATGGCCTGCCAGGCCTACGACCGCATGCAGGCGCTGCGCGACGGCAGCGTCCGCGTCGGCGGCGCGGAGCTGAACTTCCTGGACCTGCCGGTCGAGGAGACGTTCTTCCGGATGCTGAAGTTCGGTGAGTTCGACATCGCCGAGCTGTCGCTGTCCAGCTACGTGATGACGCTGAGCCGGGGGGCGCCGTACGTGGCGGTGCCGGTCTTCCCCTCGCGGGCCTTCCGGCACAGCGGCATCTACGTGCGGGCGGACTCGCCGATCAAGGACCCGTCCGAGCTGGCCGGTGCGACCGTCGGGGTGCCCGAGTACCAGATCACCGCGTCGGTGTGGATCCGCGGGACCCTCGCCGAGCACCACGGCCTGCCGGTGGAGTCGGTGCGCTACCGCACCGGCGGCCTGGACGAGCCGGGCCGCACGGAGAAGGTCCAGCTCGAGCTGCCGCCCGGTGTCGAGGTGACCCCGATCGGCCCGGCCGACACGCTGTCCCAGCTGCTCCTCGACGGCGAGCTGGACGCCGTCTACAGCGCCCGCAACCCCGGGCCGTTCAACACCCCGGGTGGCGGCGGCATCCGCCGGCTGTTCGGCGACGCCGCGGAGGTCGAGGGGCAGTACCACGCCCGCACCGGCATCTTCCCGATCATGCACACCCTGGTGATCCGCCGGGAGGTCTACGAGCAGCACCGCTGGCTGGCCCGCGAGCTGGTCAAGGCCTGCGGCGCGGCCAAGGACGTCGGCCTGGCCGGCATCGGGGAGACCGCCGCGCTGCGCTACGCCCTGCCGTGGCTGTGGGCCGAGGTCGAGCGCACCCGCGCCGCCCTCGGTGAGGACTGGTGGCCCTACGGCCTGGAGACCAACCGGACCACGCTCGAGACGTTCCTGCGCTACCACCACGAGCAGGGGCTCTCGCCGCGGCGCTACGAGCCCGAGGAGCTGTTCGCGCCGGAGTCGCTGGCCGCCGTCGTGGTCTGAGCGCCCGGACCGGTGCCCCGGTCCCGTCGTGGGGCCGGGGCACCGCGGTTCCGGGCGCTCCCGTCGTCGCGGTCAGGCCGCGCTGGTGAGCACCGCCCGGGCGTTGCCGGGGCGGACGCGGGCCGCACCGGGCCGCCCCGGCCGGATGTCGACGACCGGGGCGAGCGGCGCCGCCGTCCACCTGGTGCCGTCCTTGACGCGGGTGCGCAGCGGGCCGGCCAGGGCGGTGCCGTCTCCGCTGTCGATGCCGGACTCCGGCCGGGGAAGGCGGGACCGGCCCGCGCTCAGCCGAGCATCGCCTCCGCACGCCGGACCGCCGCCGCCGAACCGAAGAGGCCGGGCAGGCCACCGGAGTGCAGGAACACCGTCAACTCGCCCCGCCGCACGTCCCCGGCGGCGACGGCGTCCACCAGCCCGGCCAGCGCGCGCCCGGTGTAGACGGGGTCGAGGACGACACCCTCGCACCGGGCGGCGCTGACCAGCGCGGCCACCACCGGCTCCGGCAGCGTCCCGTAGCCCTCGCCCACCTGGTCCAGTCGCAGCCGGAGGCCGCCGGGGTCGCAGTCCGCACCCGTCAGCTCCGCCACCAGGCCCGCGACCGTCCGCGCGGGGTCGGCGACCGCGCCGACGTGCACGCCCAGCACCCGGTCGGCACCCAGACCGGCGACCAGGCCGGCCATCGTGCCGCCCGAGCCGAGGGCGGTGACCACGGTGCGCAGGTCCGGCGCCTGCGCCAGCAGCTCCGTGGCGCACTCCCGGTAGCCGCGGGCGCCGACGGCGCTGGAGCCGCCGAAGGGGACGACGGCGGGCCGGCGGCCGGCGCGGACGAGATCGGCGACGACCTCCTCGGCAGCGGCGGACAGTCCCACGTGGTCGGCCTTCCCGGCCCAGACGACGCGGACCCCGAGCAGGCCGTCCAGCGCCAGGTTGCCCGACGTGGCCGCCCCGGCCTCCCCCGCCAGCACGAGGACGACGTCGAGGCCCAGCCGGGCCCCGGCGGCCGCGGTCAGGCGGGCGTGGTTGCTCTGCGCAGCACCGGTGGTCACCAGGACGTCGGCGCCGTCGTCCAGGGCCGCGCCGATGATCCACTCCAGCTTGCGCACCTTGTTGCCCCCGCCGCCGAGGCCCACCAGGTCGTCGCGCTTGAGCCACAGGTCGCTCTCGGCCAGCCCGATCGCACGGGCCAGGCGCGGCGCGGGTTCCAGCGGCGTCGGCCAGGTCGCCAGCCGCACGCGGCGCGATGCGGACGTCATGCGGTGATCATGGCACCTCACCGCCTCGGCCCCGCTGAGTCGGGACGGCAGCGGCCCCCGCCGGCCCACTCCGCGCCGGACACGACCAACGGCCCGGTCCCTCGAGGAGGGACCGGGCCGTTGGACGGATCGGGCTGACCAGGAGTGTCCCGATGACCGCACCCCGGACGATGCCGACGGAGGTCAGGACATCGCCGACCGTGCCGACGGGGACATCTCCTGGCCGTCCACGTCAGCTGCAGCCGCTGGTGGAGCCGCACCCCTCGCACACGTAGCAGCTGCCGGCGGGACGCATCTTCGTGCCGCAGGTCATGCACAGCGGCGCGTCGGTGGCCGTCCCGGTGACGAGCTCGAGCAGCTCGGCCGAGGAGTGGGCCTCCTTGACCGACTTCCCCGCCTTGGGCTCGGGCTTGGCCGGGGCCTCGGTCGGCGCGGAGCCACGCAGCGCCTCGAGGTCGACCTCCTCCTCCTCGACGACCGTGGCGGTCGACGCGGAGGTGTCGTAGCCGGAGACCTGGGCGGCCCGCTCCTCGGCGCTGAAGATGCCGAGGTTGGCCCGCTTGTCGACCGGCAGGTGGTCCAGCGCCAGGCGACGGAAGATGTAGTCCATCACCGACTGGGCGATCCGGATGTCCGGGTCGTCGGTCATGCCGGCCGGCTCGAAGCGCATGTTGGTGAACTTCTGGATGTAGGTCTCCAGCGGCACACCGTGCTGCAGCGCGATGGACAACGAGATCGAGAAGGCGTCCATGACACCGGCCAGGGTCGACCCCTGCTTGCCCAGCTTGAGGAAGACCTCACCGAGGCTGCCGTCGTCGTACATGCCGGCGGTCATGTAGCCCTCGGCGCCCGCGACGCTGAAGGAGGTGGTGACGCTGGTCCGCTTCTTCGGCAGCCGCTTGCGCACCGGGTGCGCCAGCAGTGCCGGGGCGGCCACCTCCACCTCGGCCTTGGCCTCGGCCTTCTTGGCCTTGGCGTCGGACAGCGGCTGGCCGACCTTGCAGTTGTCGCGGTAGATGGCCAGCGCCTTGAGCCCGAGCTTCCAGCCCTGGAAGTAGATGTTCTCGACGTCCTCGACGGTCGCCGTCTCCGGCATGTTGACCGTCTTCGAGATGGCGCCGGAGATGAACGGCTGGACCGCGGCCATCATCCGGACGTGGCCCATCGGGGAGATGGCCCGCTCGCCCATCGCGCAGTCGAAGACCTCGTAGTGCTCCGGGCGCAGGCTCGGCGCGTCGACGACGTGGCCGTGCTCGGCGATGTACTCGACGATCGCCTCGATCTGCTCGTCCTGGTAGCCCAGGCTCTTCAGCGCCCGCGGGACCGTCTGGTTGACGATCTGCATGGACCCGCCGCCGACCAGCTTCTTGAACTTGACCAGCGAGAAGTCCGGCTCGATGCCGGTCGTGTCGCAGTCCATCATGAAGCCGATGGTGCCGGTGGGGGCGAGCACCGAGGCCTGCGCGTTGCGCCAGCCGAAGTCCCCGCCGATCTCCAGGCACTCCTGCCACTGGGCGGTCGCGGCCTTGAGCACGTCGGCGTCGTCGGCCCCGACCGGGCGGATGGCGTCGTTGGCCGCGGCGTGCTTGCGCATGACCCGGGCGTGGGCGTCGGCGTTGCGGGCGTAGCCCTCGTACGCACCGACGATGCCGGCCAGCTCCGCCGAGCGGCGGTAGGCGGTGCCGGTCATCAGCGAGGTGATCGCCGCGGCCAGCGTCTGGCCGCCGCGCGAGTCGTACGCGTGGCCGGTGGCCATCAGCAGGGCGCCGAGGTTGGCGTAGCCGATGCCCAGCTGGCGGTAGGCGCGGGTGGTCTCACCGATCGGGTCGGTCGGGAAGTCGGCGAAGCAGATCGAGATGTCCATCGCGGTGATGACCAGCTCGACGGCCTTCACGAAGGTCTTCGCGTCGAACGTGCCGTCGTCCTTGAGGAACTTCATGAGGTTCAGCGACGCCAGGTTGCACGAGCTGTTGTCCAGGCTCATGTACTCCGAGCAGGGGTTGGACGCGTTGATCCGCCCGGTCTCGGGGTTGGTGTGCCAGTCGTTGATCGTGTCGTCGTACTGGATGCCCGGGTCGGCGCACTCCCAGGCGGCCTGGGTGACCTTGCGGAACAGCGACTTGGCGTCGACGGTCTCGATGACCGTGCCGTCGAGGCGGGCCCGCAGGCCGAAGTCGGTGCCGTCCTCCACCGCACGCATGAACTCGTCGGAGACCCGGACGGAGTTGTTCGCGTTCTGGTACTGGACGCTGGTGATGTCCTTGCCGCCGAGGTCCATGTCGTACCCGGCGTCGCGCAGCGCGCGGATCTTGTCCTCCTCGCGCGCCTTGGTCTCGATGAACTCCTCGATGTCGGGGTGGTCGATGTCGAGGACGACCATCTTCGCCGCACGCCGGGTGGCGCCGCCGGACTTGATGGTGCCGGCGGAGGCGTCGGCGCCGCGCATGAAGGAGACCGGGCCCGAGGCGGTGCCGCCGGAGGACAGCAGCTCCTTGGAGGAGCGGATGCGGGAGAGGTTCAGCCCGGCGCCGGAGCCGCCCTTGAAGATCAGCCCCTCCTCCCGGTACCAGTTGAGGATCGAGTCCATCGTGTCGTCGACGGCGAGGATGAAGCACGCGCTGACCTGCTGCGGCGCACTGGTGCCGACGTTGAACCAGACCGGCGAGTTGAAGCTGAAGTACTGGTGCAGCAGCATCCAGGTCAGCTCGTGCTCGAAGATCTCCGCGTCGCCCTCGGTGGCGAAGTAGCCGTGCTCCCGGCCGGCCTGGCCGTAGGTGAGCACCACCCGGTCGATGAGCTGGCGCAGGCTGCTCTCCCGCTGGGGCGTGCCCACGGCACCGCGGAAGTACTTCGTCGTGACGATGTTGGTGGCGTTGATGCTCCACTCGGCGGGGAACTCCACGCCGCGCTGCTCGAAGTTGATCGAGCCGTCCCGCCAGTTCGTCATGACGACGTCCCGGCGCTCCCAGGTCACCTCGTCGTACGGGTGCACACCGGCGGTGGTGAAGACCCGCTTGACCTTCAGGCCCTTCCCCCTGGTCGGCGCCTTGGCGGCGCGACGCGTGCGGCCCGACAAGCGGTCCTCGGTCTCGGTCACGGAGCTCTCCCTGTGTTGTGGGCCCTGGTTCGTGGGCAGTCGCGGCGGCTGGGGAAGAGAGCCGCACTCTGTTCTAACGGGTGGTGCTGACAGTTCTCAGGTGCCGGCGACGCTGCCGTCGGGGGCGGCCTGGGCCCGCCCCGCACCCCGCCGGCGGACGACCGGCGGGTCGTTCTGCATCCCAGGGAGCGGCAGGGTGCCGGCGGCGATGTGCCGGGCCCGCAGCTCGGTGATCTCCTTCTCGAAGTCCTCGAGCGAGGTGAAGGCGCGGTAGACGCTGGCGAACCGCAGGTACGCGACCTCGTCGAGCTCGCGCAGCGGTCGCAGGATCGCCAGGCCCACCTCGTTGCTGGGCACCTCCGCGGCCCCGGTGGCCCGGATGGCGTCCTCCACCTGCTGGGCGAGCTTCTGGAGCTGGTCCTCGTCGACCGGTCGGCCCTGACAGGCCCGACGGACGCCGGCGATGACCTTCGTGCGGTTGAACGGCTCGCTCACGCCGCTGCGCTTCACCACGGCGAGGACGGCTTCCTCGACCGTCGTGAACCGCCGGCCGCAGGCCGGGCACGACCGCCGACGACGGGTGGTCGCGCCCTCGTCGGCCTCGCGCGAGTCGATGACCCGGCTGTCGGCGTTGTGACAGAAGGGGCAGCGCACCGCTCCTCCCCCTCTCCGGCGCGGCTCTCACCCGCCCCGCCGACGAACCGCGGCACGGGCGGCCACCACGCCTCCCCGGACCGGCTGTGGACCCTCCTGGGGACATCCGGTGGACGCCGCGGGGAGAACCTGAGGACCGGTCTGTGGACGGGCTTACATCCGTGCAACTACTAGATGTAGGGGAACCCTAGGACCACCCCCACTAGATGTGCAAGCCGGGACACGCCCCGCGTGTTCCGGTCCGGCTCGCGCGTGACCAGCAGCGTCCTCCTGTCCCAGCCGTCACCGGGACACGCCGCGACACACCGCGCGACGCTCACGCAGTGGCAGGGAATGGGTGTATGGCGGGTCGCCGCGCGGTCGGTCGCGGTACCGGTCGACCGCTCCCGTCTCTGGCGACAGGGCGACGAGGGTCAGGCGCGGATCGAGCCGTCCGGCCGCGGGATGCGGGGGCGGGCGATCCGGTCACCCAGCCGCATGGGCCGGGTCAGGCAGTCGGCCTCGGCGCGCTGCAGCGGCATCGCCGCGGTCCCGCCACCCGGGTGGGACCCCGGCTCGTCGCCCCTCTCGTCGGCGGCGCGGTGCCGGCCGGTGACGGCGGGAGCACGGTGCCGGCCGGTCACGTCCGCGCGGACCGCGGGCTGCTCGGCCGTCACGTCGCCGCCGTGCCGCCGCCGCCGACGCGGCGGCTCGGCACCGGTCGCGACGGCACCGTCACCGGCGGGCCGGAGGCCGGCGACCAGCCGCTCGCGGGCGGCGGCGCGCGTCCAGGACACCGTCGGCGACGCGGCGGCGACGGTGGGCTCCGGGCGCGAGGTGGCGGCCGGCGCGACCGCCTCGGGGAGGCGCAGGTCGGCCAGGTCGGTCCACGACTCCCGGACCGAACCGGCGACGGTGACGCGCACCCGGACCTCGCAGGCGCCGCCGGAGTCGTGCCGCCAGCCCAGGATCACCCCCGGCCGCCAGGCGCCGTCCACGTGGACCTCGACACCCGGCGACTGCTCGGCGAAGACCGCTTCCCGGCGGACCGACATCCCTGACACGCCCCAGACCGTAGGTCGCCGGACGACCACTGACCGTGAACGACCGGGCGCACAAGCTTGACGAACATGGGCCGCGGGTCTTGTCGCTCCCTGGCCCCACGGCAGCGTCCCCGCAGGTGGACGGGCCACCCTGGGCAGCACCGCACCCGGGCCGGCTCCCGGCGCCGCTCACTCAGGGCAGCCGCAACACCTGGCCGGGGATGACGACGGCGCCGTCGAGACCGTTCAGCTCCTCGATGGCGTCGACCACGGCGCGCACGTCCTGCTCCCCCCCGGCCACGTCACCGGCGATGGACCACACGGTCTGCCCCGGCTGCACGACGACACTGCGCTCGCCCACCAGCCGGAGGTCACCGGACCCCCCGTCCAGCAGCGGGGCGACCCACGAGCCCAGGGCCAGCCCCACCCCCAGCGCCAGGACCACCGAGAGGCGGCGGGCCCTGCGGGTCAGCCGCACCCCGGGGCGCACCGGCCGGCCCGCCGGGCCACAGCCACCCCGTGCCGGACGGCCAGGTGCCGACGAGGCCCCACGGCCGGGCACGGGCCGCGTCGGCCGCGCGCCCGGACGGACGCCGCCCGCCGCGCCGGAGCGCCCCCCACCGGCCGGGGCCGGTCGAGTCGGCACCACGGCCGGTCGAGTCGGCACCACGGGCGGACGGGCCGGACCCGCCGCGGGCCGGACCGGCCCCGCCGATCGCGCCGCGCCCGCCACGGATCGAGCCGCCCCGGCTCGCGACGGGGCGGGACCGGCCGCGGAGCGGTGCGGCGGGCGCGGCGAGCCGTGCCCGCCCGGCGCGGGGACCGCCCGGAGGCGGGGCCGCCAGGGCACCTGCACCGCGTCGTCGAACTCCAGGACCGCCTGCTGCACGCCTGCCACGACCGCTCCTCTCACTGATCCGGACCATCGAACAGGTGTTCGACCCGGATGTCTGTGCGATGTCTACCGGATGGCTCCGACGAAAGCCACCGCACCCACCGGCCACTTCGAACACGTGTTTGATCCGATGCGTCCGGCGCGCTACGGTCGCCCGGAAGGACGAGACGCGCTGCGCGGGCAGCCGGCGAGGAGGCGACGGTGGCGGAGAAGAGTGGTGCGTCGGGGAGCCGCCGGAGGGCGGCGGGCCGGCCCGCGACCACCGAGACGGCAGCCGTGCGCACGTTCCCCGACCGGGGCGAGGCCGGCGACGGTCTCACCCAGCGTCAGCGGCGCGTGCTGGAGGTCATCCGCGACTCGATCGAACGCCGCGGCTACCCGCCCTCGGTGCGGGAGATCGGTGAGGCGGTCGGGCTCTCCTCCGCGTCCTCCGTCGCCCACCAGCTGACGGTGCTGCAGAAGAAGGGCTGGCTGCGCCGTGACCCGAACCGGCCGCGGGCCCTCGACGTCCGCCTCCCCGGCGACACCTCCGGAGAGGCCCCGCAGCCGGCCGCGACCGGCTCCGACGAGACCCCGGCCCCGACGTACGTGCCGCTGGTCGGGCGGATCGCCGCCGGTGGTCCCGTCCTGGCCGAGCAGGCGGTCGAGGACGTCTTCCCCCTCCCCCGCGAACTGGTCGGCGAGGGCACGCTGTTCATGCTCAAGGTCGCCGGCGACTCGATGGTCGAGGCCGCCATCTGCGACGGCGACTGGGTCGTCGTGCGTCAGCAGCCGACCGCCGAGAACGGCGAGATCGTCGCCGCGATGCTCGACGGGGAGGCGACGGTGAAGACCTACAAGCGCCGCGACGGGCACGTGTGGCTGCTGCCGCACAACCCGGCCTACGAGCCCATCCCCGGCGACGACGCCACCATCCTCGGCCGCGTCGTCACGGTGCTGCGCCGCGTGTGACGCCCGGCTCGGACCGGTCTGCCGGAGCCTGACGGTCCCGGCGGACCGGCACCCGCGTCCCACCCGGGCAGCCGGGGTCCGGGCCACCGTCCTCGCGGCCCCGACCGGCGCCCGCGGTCGACCCGATCGACGGGTGCCGTGCACGCCGGCCCACCCGCCGGGAATGGGTCAGGTGCGGCGGCGCAGTCTCCCGCCCACCCACACGAGGGCCGTGGCGACCAGCGCGGCGACCACCGCGGCCGGGACCAGCGGGATGCCTCCGTCCGACGTGGTCAGCAGCCCCGGCAAGCCGCCGTCCGACGCCGATGCCGCAGCCGGACCGGCGGAGGCGCTCCCCTCGGGGATCGGGACGACCGTGACGTCGGTCGGCACACCCTCGCCCGCGACGACGACGCCGCTGCCGTCGGCGGTGAAGCTGATCGCCTCCCCCTGGGGCGCGTCGGGCAGCGCCATGCGCACCGGCTCCCCCTCCAGGGCCCCGGCGACGTCCGAACCCGACAGCGGCCACACGTAGGCGTCGGTGTAGGTGCGCAGCGCCACCCGGCTCCCGTCGGCCGACACCGCTCCTCCGGTGACCATGAGCTGCCCGGCGCGACCGACCGGCCCACCGGTGGTGCCGGTGAGCGTGAACTCCACCCCGGCCACCTCGGTGAGCGCCACCGTCCCCGACTCGACCAGCGCGGTCACCGGTCGGTAGACCTTGCTGGCCCCCAGGACCTCCTTGGAGACGAGGTGGGGCGTGCCGTCGGGTGCCAGCAGGAGCGCCTCGACGTCCCGCGGGCCGTCGGGATGGGCCAGCCGGTAGAGCCCCGTGCTGCCGTCGGGCCGCAGCGCGAGCAGCGCCACCGTGTCGCGGGTGCCCTCGTTGTCCCCGGTGTCGGCCAGCCACACCGTGCCGTCCGCGCCGACGGCGAGGTCCTCGGGGTCGTAGGGGTCCACCGGCGCGCTGCGCACCGTGAGCACCCGGCAGGTGGCGTCCAGGACGAACACGTCGATCTGCTGGCCGCCGTCGTTGATCGCCAGCATCCGGTCACCGACCACGACCAGCCCGGACAACTCGGGCAGGCGGGGGTCGGTGATCTGGCACTGCGTCGACGGGCCGGACTGCGCCGCGTCCTCGGCGGACGCCGGCAGGGCGGTACCGAGGACGAGCGCCACCGCGAGGGCGGCCCCCGCCGGACGTCGCCCTACGGCACCGCTACGCGGACGGCCGGCCAGCTCGGGCACCCACCCAGCGTGACAGCACGACTGCGTCCAGCCCGTGAACCACGCCCAACAGCAGGATGCCGACCGACGCACCCACGACGGCGTCGGTGACCCAGTGGAAGTCCAGCGACACCATGGCCACCCCGGTCGCCACGGGGCCCGCGACGCTGAGCAGCCGGAACGTGCGCTGGACGGCGGGGGCGAGCCGGAACTCGACGGCCTGCCAGCGGGCCACGCCCCACATGAGGACGGCGTTGGCCACGTGCCCGGAGGGGTAGGACGCGCCGTCCCGGTAGAAGAACGACCCGGGGTAGGCCGGCGCGGTGCGGCCGGTGCCGTACTTGAACCCGTAGACCACGACGGTCAGCAGGGCGAGTGCGACCAGCACGCGCAACAGCGGGACGACGGTGCGCCGGCGCCAGACGAGGTGGCCGACGAGGACGGCGAGGACGATGAGGATGAAGCCGCGCCCACCGAGCTGGGTCACCGCCCACACCGGCCAGTAGGCGGCGGAGTCCTTGAGGTCCCAGGCGCTGACCACCTCGGAGACCCGCAGGTCCATCCGCTCCAGCGTGCCGCGGCTGAGCAGGTCCACGGTCACGCCCACGGTCACGAGCAGGGCGGTGGTGAGCAGCCACCACGGTGGGCGCCCGGGCGCGACGACGCGCGGGTGCGGCGCGGGCCGGGCGCCGTCCCCGGACAGCTCGGCCCCGGGCCGCCGCTGTACCGCGCCGCTGGTCACGCGCCTCACGGTACCGGCCCGTGACGTGTTCGTGACCTCGCCCGACCGGGCGAGGCGCGCCGGCCGAGGGGCCCCGGACACGCCCGTGGCACCGGCCGGGCGGCCGGTGCCACGGGGTGGGCGACGGTCAGGCGACCGGCGCGCTGAACTCCTCGAGGGCGGCGGAGAGGGCGCCGTCCACCCGCGCGGTCAGGCGGGTGCCCCCGTCCTCGTGCTGCTCGCTGAGGACCTCGCCGTCCCGGTGCACCCGCGCGACCAGGTCGCCGCGGTCGTACGGGACGAGCACGTCGACCTCGACGTCGGGGTGCGGCAACCGGGCGGCGACGATCTCCCGGAGCTGCTCGATCCCCTCGCCGGTGCGCGCCGAGACCCACACCGCGCCCGGCAGCGCCCGCCGCAGGGTCAGGACGTCGTCCTCGGTCATGGCGTCGACCTTGTTGACCACGATGAGCTCGGGCACCGCGGCGGCGTCGATCTCCCCGAGGACCACGTGGACGGCGTCGATCTGACCCAGCGGGTCGGGGTCGGAGCCGTCGACGACGTGCAGCAGCAGGTCGGCGGCGGCCACCTCCTCCAGGGTCGACCGGAACGCGTCGACCAGCTGGTGCGGCAGGTGGCGCACGAAGCCCACCGTGTCGGTCAGCGTGTACTCCCGGCCGTCGGGCGACTGCGCCCGGCGGACGGTCGGGTCGAGTGTCGCGAACAGCGCGTTCTCCACGAGCACGCCGGCGCCGGTCAGCCGGTTGAGCAGGCTGGACTTGCCGGCGTTGGTGTAGCCGGCGATCGCCACGCTCGGGACGGCGTTGCGCCCACGGCTGGACCGCTGCGTGGCCCGCGCGGTCGCCATGCCGGCGATCTCCCGGCGCAGCTTGCTCACCCGCGCGCGGATCCGCCGCCGGTCGGTCTCGATCTTGGTCTCACCGGGACCGCGGGTCCCGATGCCGCCACCGCCGGCGACGCGGCCACCGGCCTGGCGGGACAGCGACTCACCCCACCCACGCAACCGCGGCAGCATGTACTGCATCTGGGCGAGCTCGACCTGCGCCTTGCCCTCCCGGCTCGACGCGTGCTGGGCGAAGATGTCGAGGATCAGCGCGGTCCGGTCGACCACCTTGACCTTGAGGATCTTCTCCAGCTGGTTGAGCTGGCCGGGCGTCAGCTCGCCGTCGCAGATCACCGTGTCGGCGCCGGTGGCGGCCACGATGTCGCGGATCTCCGCCGCCTTGCCCGACCCCACGTAGGTGCCGGCGTCGGGCTTGTCCCGGCGCTGGCTGACCGCCTCCAGGACCTGCGACCCGGCGGTCTCGGCCAGGGCGGCGAGCTCGGCGAGGGAGCGGTCGGCGTCGGCTTGCGTCCCCTCGGTCCAGACCCCGACCAGCACGACGCGCTCGAGGCGCAGCTGGCGGTACTCGACCTCGGTGACGTCGGCGAGCTCGGTGGACAGGCCGGCGACCCGGCGCAGCGCACCGCGCGCCTCGAGCTCGTAGGAGCCGGTCGTGTCGTCCGGCTCGTCCCACTGGCCGGCGGGTGCGGGACGGGTCGACTCGTCGACGGGGGTGGGCCGCAGGGCCCGCTCCCCGGCGTCGTCCGAGACGGCGCGGTTCTGTGCTGTCGTCATCGTCTCCAGCGTGGCACGGCCCAGCAGACTGGGCACCTGAGTTGTCATCGCCGGGTACAACACCGCGGCGCCCCGGGACCATCCCGGTGCAGGTGACGCGTGGCCGGGGCCGGTCCGGGTAGGGGCGGACGACGACCACGCGAGGAGGCCACAGATGACCGAGAGCGGCAGCAGCAGCCTGGGCGCGAACGAGGAGATCGACGACCCCGGCCGCGACCCCAAGGGCCTCAACCCGCCGCGCAACCCCCTGTCCGGCGGCCTGGGCAGCACCACCGGCGGGCCGGACCAGGACAGCGGCCGCGGCGAGCCCGAGGGCAGCCCCGGCACCGCCGGTGAGTCGATGATGCCGGAGGCGCCGGAGGAGTCGGGGAACACCCGGGGCTGAGGCCGGGCCCCCACGGGGCTGCCGGTGGGCCACCCCGGGGTGGTCAGCTCCGGAGCCACTCCGGGGTGAGCTCACCGGCAGCGACCACGACCGCCGGACCGGTCAGCACCGTCGTCGTCGCGTCGACGGTGACGGTGAGCCGGCCGCCGGGGACGTCGACGGTCACGGTGCCGGTCGCCGCGCCGCCGGCCTCCAGCGCCGCCCACGCCGCGGCGCAGGCGCCCGTGCCGCAGGACCGCGTCTCCCCCACCCCGCGCTCGGACACCCGCAGCCGGACGTGGGCGGCTGGCTCCAGCACGTTGACGAACTCGACGTTGACGCCCTCGGGGAACAGGTCGGCGTCCACGGCCGGCGCGGTCGTGAGGTCGAGGGTGGCCACGTCGACGTCGGTCAGGCACGCCAGGTGCGGGTTGCCCATGGAGACGGCGCGGCCGGGGAACGCCGTCCCGCCCAGCAGCGCCTCCCCCTCACCGAACGGCCGGGCCGGGCCCATGTCCACCCAGTAGCCGCCGTCCGCCGCCGCACCCACCCGGCGCGGGCCGCCGCGGGTGCCGACCCACACGCCGTCGGCGCAGGCCGAGCGGTCCAGCAGGCCCTCGGTGACGAGGACGTGCAGGAACAGCCGGATCCCGTTGCCGCACATCTCCGCGTGCGACCCGTCGGCGTTGCGGTGGTCCATGAACCACTCGCACCGGCCCAGGGCCTCGCCCAGCACGGCGGGGGCGTCGGGCACGTGCACGCTGCGGACGACGCGCAGCACGCCGTCGCCACCGAGCCCGGCGCGGCGCTCGCAGAGCCGGGTGACCATCGCCGCGTCCAGCCGGTGCTCCGGCCAGACGGTGCCGTCGGGGTCGGGCAGGACGACGAAGTCGTTCTCCGTGCCGTGGCCGATGAGCACCCGGTCTGCGTTCACCCGGCGATCGTATGTGCGCCGATCACGGCCTCCGCCGCCTCCACCAGGTCCGGCCGGGCGGCGTCCAGCCACGTCGTGGCCGGGTCCCGGCGGAACCAGGACCGCTGCCGCCGGACGAAGCGGCGGGTCGTGGCCACCGTGCGCTCGCGCGCCTCCGCCGCCGTCACCAGCCCGTCGAACTGGGCCAGCACCTGGGCGTAACCCAGTGCGCGCGACGCCGTCGGCCCCTCCCGCAGGCCGTCGGCGGCCAGCGCCTCGACCTCGGCGACGAATCCGGCGGCCCACATGCGGTCGACGCGGGCGGCGATCCGCTCGTCGAGCTCGGCCGGCTCGCGGTCCAGCCCCACCACCACCGCCGGGTAGTGCGGGCGCGGCTCGGGCAGCGTGGCGCGGAACGGGCCCCCGGTGATCTCCACGACCTCCAGGGCGCGCACGATCCGCCGTCCGTTGCTGGGCAGGACCGCCGCGGCCGCGGCGGGGTCGACGGCGGCGAGCCGGGCGTGCAGCGCGGCCGGCCCGACGTCGGCCAGCTCGGCCTCCAGCCGGGCCCGCACCGCGGGGTCGGTGCCGGGGAAGTCCAGGTCGTCGAGGACGGCGCGCACGTAGAGCCCCGACCCGCCGACGAGCAGCGGCACCGTGCCGGCGGCCCGGAGCCGGTCGATCTCGGCGCGGGCCAGCCGGCGGTACTCGGCGACCGAGGCCGCCTCCCGGACGTGCCACAGGTCCAGCAGGTGGTGCGGCACGCCGTCCCGCTCGGCGGCGTCGGGCTTGGCGGTGCCGATGTCCATGCCGCGGTAGAGCTGCATGGAGTCGGCGTTGACCACCTCGCCGCCCAGCCGCTTGGCCAGCGCGACGCCCAGCGCCGTCTTCCCGGTCGCGGTGGGCCCCACCAGGGCCACCACCGGGGGCGCGGCCGTCACGGCGCGAGCCAGTCGGCCACGAGGTAGCCGACCCCGAACGGCGCCTCGTGGGCGTGCAGCCGCGCGCGGACCGTCCGGCCGGCCAGCACGGCCCCGACCGCCCGCCACGTCGGTACGCCCGCGGCGAGCAGCCGTTCCCCCTCGGCGGCGTCCAGCGCGGCCAGCGCGGCGGCGTCCCCGGCGGCCAGCGCGGCCGCCACCGCCTCGTCGAAGGGGCCGGCGGCCTCGTCCAGGTAGCCCGGCGCCTTCACCGTGCGCCGCGCGGAGCCGTCGCCCATCGCGAGCACGGCGACCGGTCCCGCCAGGCCGGCGAGGGCGTCGGCGAGGTCGGCGGGGGCCACGCCCAGCCGGAGGCCGGCGTACCCCACCTCCTCCAGCAGCCAGGCGCCCACGGTGTGCGGCAGGGGCGTGCGCCGTCCGTCCGGCTGCACCGGTCCGGCGAACGGCACCTCCAGGTCGACGCCGAACCCGCGCAGGTCCCCGCCGTCGCCGGGACCGAAGCGGCCCGCGGCCCCGTCGCCGACCACCACGACCGCCTCGGGGCGGGCCGCCAGCGCCGCGTCGAGGGCCTCGGCACAGGCGGCGCGCAGGCCGGCGGTGTCCGCGGCGGCGCGGCCCGCGACCGCGGGGAGCAGCAGCGGCGGGCACGGGCAGAAGGCCACCGAGACCGCTCCGCGGGGCCCCGGAGTGCGCGGCTCGGCCGCGGAGGTGCTCACCGCAGCAGTGTCCCGGATGCGGCGTGGGACACTGCGGTGCGTGTCGAGCACGGAGAACGCCGCAAGCACCTCCCAGCAGGTCCCCACGCCGGAGACGGCCGGGTCCGAGGCGGTCACCCCCGAGGCGGGGACGGCGGCCGCGCCCTCCCCCGGTGACGCCGCGCTGGCCGATCCGACGGCGGGGGCCACCGGGTCCACCGACCAGCCGGACGTCGTGCCCCCGGAGGCCACCACCCCCGAGGTGGTCGCGCCGGTGCCCGACCTCCCGGCGCCCGCCGCGGCCGAGGCCCCCGCACCGGCCGAGGCCCCCGCGCCGGCCGAGGCCCCCGCACCCGCCGTGGCCGAGCAGCCCGCCGCCCCGGCGTCGGACCCCGCCGAGTGGGGTCGGGTCGACGAGGACGGCACCGTGTACGTCCGCACCGCCGACGGCGAGCGGGCCGTGGGCTCGTGGCAGGCCGGGGAACCGGCGGAGGGCCTGGCCCACTACGCCCGGCGCTACGACGACCTCGCCACCGAGGTGTCGCTGCTCGAGGCGCGGCTCAGGGCGCACACCGGCAACCCGAGCGAGATCAAGGCCAAGGCGCAGGCCCTCGCCGACTCCATCCCGACCGCCACCGCCGTCGGCGACCTCGAGGGGCTGGCCGCCCGCGCCCGCGCGATGGTCGAGACCGCCGACTCCGCGGCCGCCGAGTCCCGGGCGGAGAAGGCCGCGGCCCGCGCGGCGCAGATCGCCCGCAAGGAGACGCTGGCGGCCGAGGCCGAGCAGATCGCCGCGGAGTCGACCTCCTGGAAGGCCGCCGGCGACCGGCTCAAGGCCATCGTCGAGGAGTGGAAGACCATCCGCGGCATCGACCGCAAGACCGACGAGGCGCTGTGGTCGCGCTTCGCCGCGGCGCGGGACGCCTTCGGCCGCCGCCGGGGCGCGCACTTCGCCGCACTCGACGCCCAGCGCAGCGAGGCCCGGGCGGCCAAGCAGGAGCTGATCGCCGAGGCGCAGCGGCTGTCGTCCTCGACCGACTGGGGCGCCACGAGCGCGGCGATGCGCTCGCTGATGGACCGCTGGAAGGCCGTCCCCCGCACCGGCCGGGACGGCGACGACGACCTCTGGAAGCAGTTCCGCGCCGCCCAGGACGTCTTCTTCACCGCCCGCTCGGAGCAGGACAAGGCGCGCAACGCCGAGCAGGTGGCCAACCAGCAGGCCAAGGAGGAGATCCTCGCCGAGGCCGAGAAGCTCGACCCGTCCACCGACCTGCGCGGCGCCCAGAACGCGCTGCGCAAGCTGCAGGAGCGCTACGACGCCATCGGTCACGTGCCGCGCGGCGTGATGCGGCAGCTGGAGGACCGGATGCAGGCCGTCGAGCAGCGGGTCCGGGGCGCGGTCGACTCCACGCGGGCCCGCGTCGCACCGGAGAACCCGATGGTCACCTCGATGCGGCAGGCGGTCACCAAGGCCGAGGAGCAGCTGGCCAAGGCCGAGGCCGCCGGCGACGCGCGGCGGATCGAGGAGGCCCGGGCCAACCTCGCCACCCGCCGCGAGTGGCTGGCGGAGGCGGAGAAGACGGCGTCGCGCCGCTGAGCACCGGGACGGCGCCGTGACGACGTTCGTGCTCGTGCACGGCGCCTGGGGTGGGGCGCACGGCTTCCGCCACGTCCGGCGGCTGCTGGGCGCGGCCGGCCACGAGGTGTTCACCCCGGCCCTGACCGGGATCGGCGAACGGTCGCACCTCGCCAGCCCGCAGGTGGACCTCACGACCCACGTCACCGACGTGGTCCACCAGGTGCTCTACGAGGACCTCGACGACGTCGTGCTGCTCGGCTTCTCCTACGGCGGCATGGTCGTCACCGGTGCGCTCGACGCGATCGGCGACCGGGTCCGGTCGCTGGTCTACCTCGACGCCTTCGTGCCGGCCGACGGCGACTCGCTGTACGGGCTGCTCGGGGTGCCGGTGCCGCCCCGCACCCTCGGGGCGCCGTGGCTGGTCGAGGGTCCCGTGCGCGTGTACGAGGACCCCGCCGAGGAGGCGTTCAGCACCCCGCGCCGCACGCTGCACCCCGTCGGCTGCTTCACCGAGCCCGTGCGGCTGTCCCGCCCGCTGGAGGAGTGGCCGTTCGGACGCACCTACGTGCGCGCCACCGTCGACGAACCCGGCATCCCACCCAACCCGGCCTTCGCGGCGGCGGCCGCACGGGCGCGGGCCTCCGAGGCGTGGGTCCACCGCGAGATCGCCACCACGCACCTGGTCCCGCAGAACCGCCCGCGCGAGCTGACCGACCTCCTGCTCGACCTCGCGCCCTGAGGGCCCGCCCGCCCGCGCCCGCGGCAGCCCTGGCCGGCGCCGAGCGCTAGGCCGGGGCGCCGACCCGCGGCATGCCCAGCAGGACGCCGGGCGTGTTGGGGCGGGTGCCGGCCTCGGAGGCGTCGCCGGCCCGGGTGCGCCGGTGCGACAGCAGCGCGCCGTCGGCCACCAGGTGGTGCGGGGCGGCCTGCGTGACGACGGTCTCGACGACGTCGCCGGGCCGGACACCGGCTGCTGCGTCCTCCCCGCCCGCCCGGAAGTGCACCAGCCGCCCGTCCCGGGCCCGACCGCTCATCCGGCCCCGCGCGGCGTCCTTGCTGCCCTCCCCCGCGGCGACGAGCAGCTCCACACGGGTGCCGACCAGCGCCCCGTTCTCGGCCCAGCTGATCTCGTCCTGCAGCGCGGTCAGCCGCAGGTACCGCTCCTGCACGACGTCCTTGGGCAGCTGACCGTCCATCTCGGCGGCCGGCGTCCCCGGGCGCTTGGAGTACTGGAAGGTGAAGGCGCTGGAGAAGCGGGCCTGGCGGACCAGGTCGAGGGTCTGCTCGAAGTCCTCGTCGGTCTCGCCGGGGAAGCCCACGATGATGTCGGTGGTGATCGCGGCGTCGGGCATCGCCGCGCGCACACGGTCGAGGATGCCGAGGAACCTGTCCCGCCGGTAGGCCCGGCGCATCCGCCGCAGGACGTCGTCGGACCCCGACTGCAGCGGCATGTGCAGGGCGTGGCAGACCGCGGGCGTCTCGGCCATCGCGGCGATGACGTCGTCGGTGAACATCGCCGGGTGCGGGCTGGTGAACCGGACCCGCTCCAGGCCCTCGATCCGGCCGGTGGCGCGCAGCAGGTCGGCGAAGGCGCCGCGGTCCCCGAACTCCGCGCCGTAGCTGTTGACGTTCTGGCCGAGCAGGGTCACCTCGAGCACGCCCTGGTCCACCAGCGCCTGCACCTCGGCCAGGACCTCGCCGGGACGGCGGTCCTTCTCCCTGCCGCGCAGCGCGGGGACGATGCAGAACGTGCAGGTGTTGTTGCACCCGACGCTGATGGAGACCCAGCCGGAGTAGGCGGAGTCCCGCTTGGCCGGCAGCGTCGAGGGGAAGACCTCGAGGGCCTCCTTGATCTCCACCTGCGCCTCGGCGTTGTGCCGGGCCCGCTCCAGCAGCGCCGGCAGGGAGCCGACGTTGTGCGTACCGAAGACGACGTCCACCCACGGGGCGCGGCGCACGATCTCGCCGCGGTCCTTCTGCGCGAGGCAGCCACCGACGGCGATCTGCATGCCGGGGTGGGCGTCCTTCACCGGCCGCAGGTGACCGAGGTTCCCGTAGAGCCGGTTGTCGGCGTTCTCCCGCACCGCGCAGGTGTTGAGGACGACGACGTCGGCGTCCTCCCCGTCGGGGGCAGCGGCGTAGCCGGCGGCCTCCAGCAGCCCGGACAGGCGCTCGGAGTCGTGCACGTTCATCTGGCAGCCGTACGTGCGGACCCGGTAGGTCCGACCGGCGCTCTGGAGCTCGGTACCCATGTCGCCTGCGAGGGTACGGCGACCCGGACGGGTGTTCCGCCGCTCACAGGCCCCGCGCGTTCGTTACTGCTTCGTGATCGCCCCGTTCGGCCGCTGCCGCCTCCCGGCCCTAGGGTCGCTCGGGTGACCAGCGCTGCGAAGGGAGAACCTCTCGTCCGCCTCTCCGGCGTCAACAAGTGGTTCGGCGAGCTGCACGTCCTGCAGGACATCGACCTGTCGATCGACCGCGGCGAGGTGGTCGTCGTCATCGGCCCCTCGGGGTCGGGCAAGTCGACCCTGTGCCGGACGATCAACCGGCTGGAGACGATCCAGCAGGGCGAGATCACCATCGACGGGCAGCGGCTGCCCGAGGAGGGGAAGGCCCTGGCCCGGCTGCGCAGCGACGTCGGCATGGTCTTCCAGAGCTTCAACCTCTTCGCGCACAAGACGATCCTGGAGAACGTCACGCTGGGGCCGGTCAAGGTGCGCGGGAAGTCCCGGACCGAGGCGCAGCAGCGGGCCCGCGAGCTGCTGGACCGGGTGGGCGTGGGCGCGCAGGCCGACAAGTACCCCGCACAGCTGTCCGGCGGCCAGCAGCAGCGCGTCGCGATCGCCCGCGCGCTGGCGATGGACCCCAAGGTCATGCTCTTCGACGAGCCGACCTCGGCCCTGGACCCCGAGATGATCAACGAGGTCCTCGACGTCATGACGTCGCTGGCCCGCGACGGCATGACGATGATCGTCGTCACCCACGAGATGGGCTTCGCCCGGCGGGCCGCCAACCGCGTGGTCTTCATGGACGGCGGCCGCGTCGTCGAGTCCGCAGACCCCGAGACGTTCTTCACCCGCCCCCAGTCGGACCGGGCCAAGGACTTCCTCTCGAAGATCCTCAACCACTGAGCCCGCAGGAAAGGACACACACATGCGGATCACCCGATACGCCGCCGCCGTCGCGGCCGCCGGCGTCGTGCTCACCGGCTGCAGCAGCGAGGCCGGGACGCAGGCCGAGGACGCCGCCGACAGCGGCACCGAGGTCGCCGAGGACGTCTCGTTCGAGGCCGGCACCACGATGGCCGAGCTGAACGAGGCCGGCTCGATCACCATCGGCACCAAGTACGACCAGCCCGGGTTCGGCCTGCTCAACCCCGACGGCGTGCCCGAGGGCTTCGACGTCGAGATCGCCAAGATCGTCGCCGCCGAGCTCGGGATCGCGGCCGAGGACATCGAGTGGACCGAGACGGTGTCGGCCAACCGGGAGCCGTTCATCCAGAACGGTCAGGTCGACATGGTCGTCGCCACGTACACGATCAACGACACCCGCAAGCAGGTCGTCGACTTCGCCGGGCCGTACTACGTGGCCGGGCAGGACATCATGGTCGCCGCCGGCAACCCCGAGTCCATCCAGGGCCCCGAGGACCTCGCCGGCAAGACGGTCTGCTCGGTCGAGGGCTCGACCCCGGCCCAGAACATCCGGGACAACTACCCCCAGGCCAACCTGGTGACCTACGACGTGTACTCCAAGTGCGCCGACGACCTGGCCAACGGCAACGTCCAGGCCGTGACGACCGACAACGTCATCCTCACCGGCCTGGTCGCCGGCAACCCCGAGGGCTTCGAGCTGGTGGGCAACCCGTTCACCGAGGAGCCCTACGGCATCGGCCTGGCGCTCGGTGACACCGAGTTCCGCACCTTCATCAACGACGTCCTCGAGGAGTCCTTCGAGGACGGCCGCTGGGCCGACGCCTGGGACCGCACCGCCGGTGCGATCACCGGCGAGGAGGCCCCCGAGCCGCCGACGGTCGACCGCTACTGAGTCCCCGCGACGCCGCCGGGTGGGCGACCACCCGGCGGCGTCGTCCCGTCACTGACGTCGAGAGGGCGCGGTGCAGTTCATCAGCGACAACATCGACCTGCTGTGGCGGGCGTTCCTGACCACGCTGTCGCTCGCGGTCACCAGCGGCGTGTGCGCGCTCGTCCTCGGCACCGTGCTCGTCGGCATGCGGGTGAGCCCGGTGGCCCCGCTGCGCGGGCTGGCCACCTTCTACGTCGAGGTCTTCCGCAACACCCCGCTGACGGTGGTGTTCTTCTTCCTCTTCTTCGGCCTGGTCTACGTCGACCTGCAGTTCCCCAGCCGGTTCATCACCGCGGTGGCGGCGCTGTCGCTGTACACCGCGTCGTTCGTGTGCGAGGCGCTGCGGTCGGGCATCAACGCCGTCCCGCCCGGGCAGGCCGAGGCGGCGCGCGCCCTCGGTCTGGACTTCGGGCAGACGCTACGCACGATCGTGCTGCCCCAGGCCTTCCGCACCGTCGTCCCGCCGCTGGGCAACGTCTGGATCGCGCTGGCCAAGAACACCTCGATCGCCGCCGGCTTCGCCGTCACCGACCTGACCGCGGCCCTGCAGCGGCTGGCCAACGCCAACGCCGACCAGCTCCTGGCGGTCTTCGCCGCCGTCGTCATCGGCTACCTGGTGATCACGCTGCCCTCGGCGTGGCTGATCCGGGTCGTCGAGCACCGGGTGGCGATCGTCCGATGAGCAGCAGCAGCGTCCTGTTCGACCTGCCGGGGCCGCGCGCCCGCCGCCGGCAGCGCATCGGCACCGTGGTCGGCGTCCTGGTGGTCCTCGGGTTGATCGCCCTGGCGCTGTGGCGGCTGGGCATCAACGGTCAGCTGGAGGCCCAGCGGTGGGCGATCCTGTTCGACCCGGCCGCCGGGGTGCCCCAGGCGCTGGGCGAGGCCCTGCTCAACACCCTCGCCGTCGCCGCGGTCGGCATGGTGGCCGCCACCGTGCTGGGCGCGCTGCTCGCCGTGGGGCGGTTGTCCGACCACGCGTGGGTGCGCGGGCCGGTCGCCGTCGTCATCGAGTTCTTCCGCGCCGTGCCGCTGCTGGTGCTGATCCTGTTCTGCCTGCTGTTCCTGCCGACCGTCGGCATCCCGATGACGGCGTTCCGCGCGCTGGCGCTGGGGCTGACCCTCTACAACATGGCCGTCCTGGCCGAGATCTTCCGCGCCGGGATCCTGTCCGTTGACCGCGGTCAGCGGGAAGCGGCCTTCGCCCTCGGCATGCGCAAGACGCAGGTGATGACGCTCGTGCTGCTCCCGCAGGCGGTGCGGCGGATGCTGCCGGTCCTCGTCGCGCAGCTCGTGGTGCTGCTCAAGGACTCCTCGCTGGGCTTCATCGTGGGGTACATCGAGCTGCTGCGGCAGGCGCGCAGCCTGGTGGAGTTCTTCAACTTCCAGTTCGGCAACACCTACACGTTCCAGCTCTACGTCGGCGCCGCGGTGATCTACATCGTGGTCAACGTGCTGCTGTCCCAGATCGCGCGCATGGTCGAGGCGCGCACCCGGCGCAACGCGAAGACCGCGGCCACCGGCAAGACCGAGCTGCCCGCGGACGTCCAGATGGGCGGGGGCGGAGGCGCCGTTCCCGTGTGACCTGGGCGCCGTGCTCCGCGGGGGCGCCGCGCTCCCCGGGGCGTCGTGTGACCGGGGGCGTCGTCCTCCCCCCGGGGCGTCGTCCTCGGGCGACCCGCGGCGTCGCTGCCCTCGGGGGTGGTCTGTGATCTCGGCGCCTCGTGGGACGGCTGGGCCTCGACGGTCACGCCGGCGCTCGCGACTGCCGAGATCACGGGCGTGGACACCGCCCTGCGCCCCGCCGTGCCGCCGCTGCCGCCCCTGGTGCGTCAGCCCGACGCGGTCCGCGACCCCGCTCAGGAGTTCGTGACCCGGATGCGCGCCGCCGCCCCGGACTTCGCCGCCGCCGCGGGGGCGGAGACCGCCGTGGTGCGGGAGGTCGTCCCGCCGGCCCGGCACCGGCGGTCCCGGTGCCGGGTGGTCCTGCGGCTGCTCGGCGGCGAGGAGGCCGACCTGACGTTCCTCGGGCCGGTCAGCCGTACCGCTGCGTCGTCGGAGCGGGCCTTCGACCTGCAGATCCAGGCATACCTGGCCCACGGCCGCAGTGCCGACGGTGCGTGGCTGGTGCCCGACGACGAGGCTCCTGACGGCGTGGCCGTCGACGTCTCGGCCTGGTCGGCGACCGCGCGGGCCTCCGCCTGATCAGCCGGCGTCCGGCCGGTCACGCTCGCTGACCAGCGGTCCAGGGCTCCGGTCTGCCGGGGGTCGCCGGGAGGTGGAGGTGTCGGGGTTCCTGCCGGGAGACCCGCGGTGGGGTCGCTCAGGGCAGCCAGGCGTCCAGACCGAGCTCAGGATGGCGTTCGGGGCCCCGGTTCCCGACATCGACCGGGATGCTGACGTCGAGGTCGTCGTCGAGGGCCTCCTCCGCGGCGTCCACCGCGGCACCGTCCGCGTCCAACGCCTCGCGGACCACCCAGGACGCCAGCCCGCCGCCGTACCCCTTGCGGGCCAGCATGCCGATCAGGCGACGTTCGGCGGTGGCCCGGTCGACGCGACGCAGGCCGGCCACCCGCCGCGCCACGAGCCGTCGTGCCGCGTCCCACTCGTCCTGGTCGTCGACCAGGGTGACCGCCTCCTCGGCGACCTCGCCGTCGATGCCCTTGGCCCGCAGTTCGGCCTTGAGCGCTCGTCGCGACAGGCCGCGGCCCGCCTGACGCGAGGTCACCCAGGCCCGGGCGAAGGCGGCGTCGTCGATGAGGCCGACCTCCCCGAACCGGTCGAGCACCCGTTCCGCGGCGTCGTCGGGGACGCCCCGCTTGGCGAGCAGGTCGGCGAGTTGCTGCCGGGTCTTGGGCGCGCCGGTCAGGGCGCGCAGGCAGATCGAGCGGGCCACCTGCTCGGGATCGCCGGGCTCGTCCTCGCTCGGTGGACCGCCCGGCCGGGCGGCATCCGCACTGTCCGGGTCAGGGGACAGTTGGGGACGCCGCCCGCGCCGGCGGTCGAGACCGGAGCGGCCCCGTGCCTCAGGCCAGCCACTCACCGGCTCAGAAGTCGGGCGTCTCGGCCGCGGCGGGCGCGTCGAGCTGCGGGCCGATGCCGAGCTTCTCCTTGACCTTCTTCTCGATCTCGTCGGCGAGGTCGGGGTTGTCCCGCAGGAACGAGCGGACGTTCTCCTTGCCCTGACCGAGCTGGTCGCCCTCGTACGTGTACCAGGCACCGGACTTGCGGATGAACCCCTGCTCGACGCCGGCGTCGATGAGCCCGCCCTCGCGGCTGAAGCCCTGACCCCAGAGCAGGTCGAGCTCGGCCTGCTTGAACGGCGCGGCCACCTTGTTCTTGACCACCTTGACGCGCACCCGGCTGCCGACGGCCTCGGTGCCCTGCTTGAGGGTCTCGATGCGCCGCACGTCGAGCCGGACCGACGAGTAGAACTTCAGCGCACGGCCACCGGTGGTGACCTCCGGGGAGCCGTAGACGACGCCGACCTTCTCGCGCAGCTGGTTGATGAAGATCGCGGTGGTGCCGGAGTTGTTGAGCGCACCGGTGATCTTGCGCAGCGCCTGGCTCATCAGCCGGGCCTGCAGACCGACGTGGCTGTCACCCATCTCGCCCTCGATCTCGGCGCGCGGCACGAGGGCGGCGACGGAGTCGATGACGATGATGTCGAGCGCGCCGGAGCGGATGAGCATGTCGGCGATCTCCAGCGCCTGTTCCCCGGTGTCGGGCTGGCTGACCAGCAGCGCGTCGGTGTCCACCCCGATCGCGCGGGCGTACTCGGGGTCGAGCGCGTGCTCGGCGTCGATGAACGCCGCGATGCCGCCGGCGGCCTGGGCGTTGGCCACCGCGTGCAGGGCGACCGTCGTCTTGCCGGAGGCCTCGGGGCCGTACACCTCGATGACGCGGCCGCGCGGCAGGCCGCCGATGCCGAGGGCGATGTCGAGGGCGATGGAACCGGTGGGGATGACCTTGATCGCCTGTGCGGCGTTGTCGCCCAGCCGCATGACCGAGCCCTTGCCGAACTGCTTGTCGATCTGGGCGAGGGCCATGTCGAGGGCCTTGTCGCGGTCGAGCGTTGCCATGGTGCTCACCTTCGGTGGAGTCGCGTGGAAGCGGGTCGGTGCCGACGCTAGAGCGGGGGTCTGACACTTCCGGGGGATCCGGCGGACCTGTGGACGAGCGCCCGGCCTGTGGACTGCGCAGACCAATCTAGCCCGAACGTGTGTTCGAGTGCCAGCATGACACGCCGGTCCCAGGAGTCAGCGGTCCTTGCGCGGGACGTCGTACTCCTCACAGATGGCCAGCCACACGCGGCGCACCGGCAGGCCGGCCTCGAGGGCCTCCACCGCGCTGCGCCCGCCGAGCGAGGAGAAGACGTGGTCCCGCGCCACGCTCTCGGCGCGCATGGAGCCGAACTGCTCGGTGAGTCGGGACCAGAAATCCTGCAGGCGCACGTGCTCGACGCTAGCGCGCGTCGGCGGGCAGCCGGTGGCGACGAGCGCCTCCTACGCTGGCGGTGTGTTCCCCACCACGGGTTCGGCGACCTGGGACCTGGTCCTCGAGATCGGCATCGCCCTCTGCCTGCTGGTGTCCCTCGTCCTGCTGTACCGCAACTACCGGGGCCGCTGAGCGACCGCCTCGGCACCACCGGTGCGGGCCCACACCGCGACGAGGGGCAGGACCAGCGCCGCGGAGACCACAGCCACCAGCCCGTAGCCGCCGAGGGCGAGCAGAGGGCCGCCGACGGCTCCGGCGAGGGCCGCGCCGAGGCCCATCAGCAGGTCCGTCCCGCCCTGTGCGGTCGGCCGCAGCTCCTCCCCCACCGACTCGGTCACCAGCGTGGAGCCGGCGATCAACCCGCAGGACCACCCCAGCCCGAGCAGCAGGAGGGCCACGCCGAGCTGGACGGCGTCCCCGGGCCCGGCAGTGCCGGCCAGCGCCGCGGCGGCGAGCAACAGGCCCGCAGCCAGCGCCACCGTCGTCCGCCGACCGGCTCGGTCGGCCAGCATCCCGACCACCGGGGAGAACAGGTACATGCCGGCGACGTGGACGCTGATCACGACGCCGATCACCCGCAGCGTCGCCCCCTCGGGCCCGCCGGCGTGCCCCATGTGGACCGGCGTCATCACCATGACCCCGACCATGACGGCGTGGGAGACCACCACCGCGGTGACCCCGAGCCGGCCACCGGGGTCGGCCCACACCGCGCGCAGCGCCGCGGCCGTGGCCCGTCGCGGGCGCGGAGCACCTGCGGCCCCGGCCCCGCGCAACCGCCGCGCGAGCAGCAGCGGGTCCGGCCGCAGCAGGAGCAGGACGCCGGCCGCCACCACGGTGAAGACCACGAACGCGATGACGAAGGCGCCACCGAGGGCGGGCAGCCCCAGCGCGGTGCCCAGCCCCGCGCCCGGGCCGGCGAGGTTCGGGCCCAGCACGGAGCCGACGGTCGTCGCCCACACCACGAGCGAGAGCGCGCGCCCGCGGTGCTCGGGTGTGGCGAGGTCGGCCGCCGCGTACCGGGCCTGGAGGCCGCACGCGGTCGACGCGCCGAAGGCGAACAGACCCACGAGCAGCAACGGCAGGGAGGAGACCACCGCCGCGACGATCGTGACCACCGCGCCGAGGACGGCGACGGAGTACCCGGCAGCCAGCCCGGCACGACGACCGGCCCGGTCGCTGATCCGCGCGAGGGGGACGGCGACGACCGCGGCCCCGAGCACGCCGGCCGTCTGTCCCAGCCCGGCGGCGGTGTCGGTGCCGGCGACGTCCCGGGCGAGGAGGCCGCCGACCGTGATGCCCACGGTGACCCCCAGCCCGGCCAGCGCCACCCCGGCGCTGAGCACCCCGACGGTCCGGCGCTGCACGCGGGCCGGGTCGATCATCGACGTCATGGCACGGGTCCCCGGTCGTCGGTGCTACAGGCCGAGGGAGCGGCCGATGATCTCGCGCATGATCTCGTTCGTGCCGCCGTAGATCGGCTGGATGCGGGCGTCGCGCCAGGCCTTGGAGACGGGGTACTCGTCCATGTAGCCGTAGCCGCCGTGCAGCTGCAGGCACCGGTCGGCGACCTTGTTCTGCAGCTCCGTGGTCCAGTACTTGGCCATGGCGGCGTCGACCGGCGTGAGGTCGCCGCTGTTGAGCTGCCGCATGCACTCGTCGATGAACGTCCGGGCGATCGTCAGCTCGGTCTGCAGCTCGGCGAGCACGAACCGGGTGTTCTGGAAGCTGCTCACCGGCTTGCCGAACGCCGTGCGCCCGGTGACGTACTCGACGGTGTGGGCGAGCACCGTCTCGGCCGCGGCGACCGCGCCGACGGCGATCGACAGCCGCTCCTGCGGCAGGTTCTCCATGAGGTGGTGGAAGCCGCGGTTCTCCGTGCCGAGGAGGTTCTCCACCGGCACCCGCACGTCGTCGAAGAACAGCTCGGCGGTGTCCTGCGCCTTGAGGCCGACCTTCTCCAGGTTCCGGCCCCGGGTGAAGCCGGGCATGTCCCGCTCCACGACCAGCAGGCTGAGGCCCTTGGAACCGGGGGCCTCAGGGTCGGTGCGGGCCACCACGATGACCAGGTCGGCGTTGATGCCGTTGGTGATGAAGGTCTTGGAGCCGTTGAGGACCCAGGCGTCGCCGTCGCGGCGGGCCGTCGTCCGGATGCCCTGCAGGTCGCTGCCGGCCGCGGGCTCGGTCATCGCGATGGCGGTGATCAGCTCACCGCTGCAGAAGCCGGGCAGCCAGCGCCGCTTCTGCTCGTCGGTGCCCAGGTCGCGCAGGTACGGCCCGGCCACGTCGTTGTGCAGGGCGAAGCCGACCCCGGTGGCGCCGATGCGCATCAGCTCCTCGTCGATCACCGCCTGGTAGCGGAAGTCACGGACACCCCCGCCCCCGTACTCCTCGTCCATGTCGATGCCGAGCAGCCCCTGCGCGCCGGCCGACGTCCACACCTCGCGCGGCACGATGCCCGCCTTCTCCCACTGCTCGTGGAAGGGGACGACGGTCTTCTCGGCCCAGGCCCGGACCATCTCGCGGAAGTCCTCGTGCTCGGCCTCGTACAGGGAACGGCGCATGGCGGTCAGTCTGCCGGACCC
The DNA here is from genome assembly GCF_054050635.1 of Geodermatophilus sp. SYSU D00079. NCBI lineage: Bacteria > Bacillati > Actinomycetota > Actinomycetes > Geodermatophilales > Geodermatophilaceae > Geodermatophilus > Geodermatophilus sp. SYSU D00079. Next base: position 85,145 of record NZ_JBJGZS010000013.1, read on the forward strand.
CGGCGCGCTCCCCGGCACATCGGCGCCTCAGGGCCACCGGGGCGCCGTGCCGGCCGGCCGGTACCCCCGGAACCAGTCGACGACGAGCTCCTTGGGCCACGGCCCCGGCGGCGGTGCGCCGTCGGGCCCCGGCAGGGCGTAGACGTCGAGCATGAACTGCATCGGGTAGTCCGGCGACTGGTCCACGACGGTCACCACCTCGTCGTCGACGGAGAAGACGATCCGCTCCGGAGTCCACTCCACGGCGTACACGTGGAAGTCCCGGGCGTCGATCGGGAGGGTGCGGGTGGTGAACTCGTCGGTGATCCGCGGGTCGCCGAAGGGGTGCACGCCCATGCCGACGTCGACGCGGTCCGGCCCGACGGCGCGCCCGAACACCTCGAAGACGCAGATCTCCGCCGACCGTTCCGGGGCGTCCTCGTAGCCGATCATCCACAGCGCCCCCATGGCCGCCGGGTCGTCGTCCACCCGGGCCCGGATCTCGAAGAACCCGTACCGCGGCGTGTACAGACGCGTCGGTCGCTGCTCCTCCCGCACGACGGCGGCGGGGGTGAACCGGTGCTGGCCGACCCCGCTGCCCAGCGGTCCCGCGTACGACCCCGTCTGCAGGGAGGAGACGCGGACCTCCCCGTCGAACTCCGGGCACCACGGCGGCTGGTCCTCCTCCACCACCAGGTGCAGGTGTGCACCGCCGGGGCGGTACCGGGCCGCGGCTGCCGACCGGGAGCTCCAGTGCGGCAGGTAGTAGGGCAGCCACAGGGACGGGTCGGGGACACCGCCGTCGAACGTGTCCTCGACCTCCAGCTCGTACCCCGATCGGGCGCAGGTCATGACCGGTGATCCTGGCAGTCCGGCAGAGTGTCGTACCCCTGTGGAGACTGGGGCCGTGACCGCTCTCGACCGGTTCTCCGAGCCCACCCGGGCGTGGTTCACCGGCGCCTTCGCCGAGCCGACCCCGGCCCAGGCGGGCGCGTGGGAGGCCATCAGCAGCGGTGGGCACGCCCTCGTGGTCGCCCCCACGGGCTCGGGGAAGACGCTCGCGGCGTTCCTCTGGTCCCTCGACCGGCTGGCCAGCACCCCGCCGCCGGCCGACGAGCGTGCCCGCTGCCGGGTCCTCTACGTCTCCCCGCTCAAGGCGCTCGCGGTGGACGTCGAGCGCAACCTCCGCGCCCCACTGGCCGGCATCGGTCAGGCCGCCGCCCGCCTGGGCCTGCCCCGGCCGGAGATCCAGGTCGGCATCCGCTCCGGCGACACCCCGGCCGACGAGCGGCGGGCCTTCACCCGCCGGCCCACCGACATCCTCATCACCACCCCCGAGTCGCTGTTCCTGCTGCTGACGAGCTCGGCGCGGGAGGCGCTGCGCGGTGTCGAGACGGTCATCGTCGACGAGGTGCACGCCGTCGCCGACACCAAGCGCGGTGCCCACATGGCGGTCTCCCTCGACCGGCTCGACGAGCTGCTCGAGCGCCCGGCGCAGCGGATCGGCCTGTCGGCCACCGTGCGCCCCATCGAGGAGGTCGCCACCTTCCTCGCCGGCGGCCGTCCGGTGGAGGTGGTCGCCCCCGGCTCGGCGAAGGAGTGGGACCTCTCGGTCGTCGTCCCGGTCGAGGACATGAGCACGCTGGGTCAGCCGACGGGTGAGCTGGACGGCTCGGCGGCCGGCAACCAGCCGCGGTCGTCGATCTGGCCGGCGGTCGAGGAGCGGGTGCTGGACCTGGTGCAGGCGCACCGCAGCACGATCGTCTTCGCCAACTCCCGGCGGCTGGCCGAGCGGCTGACCAGCCGGCTCAACGAGCTGGCCTACGAGCGGGCGACCGGTGAGACGGTGCCGCCCGGCACCAACGCCGCGGCCCTCATGGCCCAGGCCGGCTCCGGTGGTGGGGTCCCCGAGGGCGTGCAGCCCGTCGCCGCTGCCCACCACGGCTCGGTGTCCCGCGAGCAACGGGCCGTCGTCGAGGAGGCACTGAAGTCCGGCCGGCTGCCGGCGGTGGTGGCCACCTCCAGCCTCGAGCTCGGCATCGACATGGGCGCGGTCGACCTGGTCGTGCAGGTGGAGGCGCCGCCGACCGTGGCCTCGGGCCTGCAACGCGTGGGCCGGGCCGGGCACCAGGTGGGCGCGGTCAGCCGCGGCGTGCTGTTCCCCAAGTACCGCGGCGACCTCGTGCAGTGCGCGCTGGTCGCCGAGCGCATGAAGGCCGGCGCCATCGAGTCCATCCGCTACCTGCGCAACCCGCTGGACGTCCTCGCCCAGCAGGTCGTGGCGATCGTCTCCGAGCGGCCCCGCACGGTCGACGAGGTCGCCGGGCTGGTGCGGCGGTCGGCGCCCTTCGCCTCACTGCCGGAGTCCGCGCTGCACGCCGTCCTCGACATGCTGGCGGGGCGCTATCCCTCCGACGCGTTCGCCGAGCTCCGTCCCCGGCTCACCTGGGACCGCGTCACCGACACCCTCACCGCCCGCAGCAGCGCGCAGCGGCTGGCGGTGACCAGCGGCGGCACCATCCCCGACCGCGGGTTGTTCGGCGTCTTCCTGGTCGGCGGGGAGGGGTCCGGCGGACGGCGGGTCGGCGAGCTGGACGAGGAGATGGTCTACGAGTCCCGGGTGGGCGACGTCTTCCTGCTCGGCTCCTCCTCGTGGCGGATCGAGGAGATCACCCACGACCGGGTGCTGGTCAGCCCCGCCCCGGGCCAGCCCGGCAAGATGCCGTTCTGGCACGGTGACGCCCCCGGCCGCCCCCTGGAGCTCGGCCGGGCCCTGGGCGCCTTCCTCCGGGAGGTGGGTTCCGCCACCCCCGCGGCCGGCCTGGACCGGGCACGGGCCGCCGGGCTGGACGAGTGGGGCGCGGCCAACCTGCTCACCTACCTCACCGAGCAGAAGCAGGCCACCGGCCACCTGCCCGACGACCGGACACTGCTCGTCGAGCGCTTCCGGGACGAGCTCGGCGACTGGCGTCTGGTCGTGCACTCCCCCTTCGGGGCGCAGGTCAACGCCCCGTGGGCACTGGTGCTGGCCGCCCGCCTGCGGGAGCGCTACGGCGTCGACGTCGCGTCGATGCACTCCGACGACGGGATCGTGCTGCGGCTGCCGGACACCACCGGTGAACCGCCCGAGGCCGATCTCGCCGTCCTCGACCCCGACGACGTGGAGCGGGAGGTGACCGCCGAGGTCGGCACCTCCGCCCTGTTCGCCAGCCGGTTCCGCGAGTGTGCCGCACGGGCGCTCCTGCTCCCCCGGCGCGACCCACGCCGCCGCACCCCCCTGTGGCAGCAGCGGCAGCGAGCCGCGCAGCTGCTGGCCGTGGCGAGTGAGTTCTCCAGTTTCCCGATCACGCTGGAGGCCGCCCGCGAGGTGCTGCAGGACGTCTACGACGTGCCGGGGCTGGTCGAGCTCATGAGCGACGTGCGGGCCCGCCGGGTGCGCGTGGTGGACGTGCAGACCCAGGCCGCCTCACCCTTCGCCCAGTCGCTGCTGTTCGGTTACGTCGGGCAGTTCCTGTACGAGGGCGATGCTCCGCTGGCCGAGCGGCGGGCCCAGGCGCTCGCCCTGGACACCGGCCTGCTCGCGGAGCTGCTCGGCCGTTCCGAGCTGCGGGAGCTGCTCGACGCCGAGGCCCTCGCCGAGGTGGAGTCCGAGCTCCAGCGCCTGCCGGCGGACCGGCACCCCCGCGGTTTGGACGGCGCGGCCGACCTGCTGCGCCTCGTCGGAGACCTGACCCCCGCCGAGGCCGCCGCCCGCGGCGTCCCCCGGGAGTGGCTCGACGAGCTGGTCGCGGCCCGGCGCGCGCTCGTGGTGCGCATCGCCGGTGAGGAGCGGCACGTGGCGATCGAGGACGCCGGCCGCCTCCGCGACGCCCTGGGCACGGCCCTCCCCGTCGGCGTGCCCGAGGTCTTCACCGAACCCGTGCCGGACCCGCTGGGTGATCTGGTGGGCCGCTACGCCCGCACGCACGGCCCCTTCCAGCCCGGCGAGGTCGCCCAGCGACTCGGCCTGGGCGTCGCCGTCGTCACCGCGACGGTGCAGCGCCTCGTGGGCACCGGCCGCCTGGTCACCGGCGAGTTCCGGCCCGGGGGCACCGGGCAGGAGTGGTGCGACGCCGACGTGCTGCGCTCCATCCGCCGGCGCAGCCTCGCCCGGCTGCGCCAGGAGGTCGAGCCGGTGCCGGTCGGCACGCTCGCGCGGTTCACGCCCTCCTGGCAGTCGGTGGGCAGCCGGATGCGCGGGCCGGACGGCGTGCTGGCCGTCGTCGAGCAGCTGGCCGGCGCACTGGTGCCGGCCAGCGCGCTGGAGTCCCTGGTGCTGCCGGCCCGGGTGCGCGACTACTCGCCCGCGATGCTCGACGAGCTCACCAGCGCCGGCGAGGTGTTGTGGGCCGGAGCCGGCGGGCTGCCCGGCGGCGACGGGTGGATCAGCCTCGTCCCGGCCGACCTCGCGCCGCAGCTGCTGCCCGAGCCACTGGAGCTGGGTGGGGTCGGCGACGACGGTGCGGGCGGCCTCGGCTCTGCGGTCCTCGAGCGGCTGGGGGCAGGGCAGGCGCTGTTCTTCCGCGGGTTGTCCGACCTCGTCGGCGCCACCGACGACACCGCGCTGGCCGACGTCCTCTGGGACCTCGTCTGGGCCGGGCTGCTCACCAACGACACCCTGGCCCCGTTGCGCACCCGGCTGTCCGGCGGCGGCACGCACAAGCGGCAGCCGGCACCGCCGCGGGCCCGGCTGGACCGCACCCGCTACGGGCGTCCCCGGCTGGGCCGGCCGGCGATGCCCACCCGTACCGGGCCGCCGACGGTCGCCGGGCGCTGGTCCCGGCTGCCCGACCGCGACGACAACCCGACCAGGCGGACGACCGCCCGCGCGGAGGCGCTGCTCGAACGGCACGGCGTGCTCACCCGCGGCGCGGTGATGGCCGAACAGGTGCCCGGCGGCTTCCCCGCGGTCTACCCCGTGCTCCGGGCCTTCGAGGAGAACGGCCGGGCCCGGCGCGGCTACTTCGTCGAGACCCTCGGCGCCGCCCAGTTCGGCACGCCGGGGTCGGTCGACCGGCTGCGCAGCTTCGCCTCACCCGACCGGGTGCCCGGCGGCGCGGTGGTGCTGGCCGCGACCGACCCCGCCAACGTCTACGGCGCCGCACTGCCCTGGCCGGAGCGCACCACCGGCGGAGACGACGAGGCCGTGGACGTCGGCGAGGGCATCGGTGCCCGCCGGCCCGGGGCGGGCCACCGGGCCGGGCGCAAGGCCGGCGCACTGGTGGTGCTGGTCGACGGCGAGCTGGTGCTGTACGTCGAGCGGGGCGGCAAGACCCTGCTGTCCTGGACCGAGGACGAGACGGTGCTCAAGGAGGCCGCGACGGCGCTCTCCGGTGCCGCGGCCGCCGGCGCGCTCGGCCGGATGGTGGTGCAGAAGGCCGACGGGGCGTCGGTGCACGAGTCGACGCCGCTGTCGGCGGCGCTGCAGAGTGCCGGGTTCGCCGCCACCCCCCGCGGGCTGCGCCTGCGGGCCTGACCGCGGGGTCAGCGGTCCGGTCGCAGCCAGCGGGCGAACAGGCGGGTCAGGGTGGGCATCACGACGAAACCGAGCAGCACCACGACGATGCACGCCGACAGCAGCAGCCGCAGGGGCCAGGGCCATCCGGCGATGTGCGGCATGACCAGCACCTGCAGCGTCGAGGTGATCAGGAAGACCGCGGCGATCGTGAGCACCGTGGAGCGCCACCGCGGCCCCGGCGTCGCCGGCCGGGTGAAGAAGCTGTCCAGCCCCGCGACCCGCGCGTACCGCTCCTCGTCGATCATCTCCTGCATCCGCGCCAGCGCCTGGTGCCGCTGCTCGGAGGCCTCCCAGGCGGCCAGCGAGGCGTCGTCCCGGAAGCGGTAGACCAGGTGGTACTCCGAACTGCCGAGCCCGGGCTTGAGCAGGGTGCCGCCGAGGTTGCCGGGGTAGGTCGCGGCGAGCGCGAGCACGTCGGCGGCCCACCGCTCGAACGCCTGCCGGCGGTGCGGTCGGACCACCCGCGCGACGGTGACGGTCACCGGCTCGGGGCTCCGGCCGGCCACCTCACGCCGGGGCAGGCGGGCGCGGATCAGGGTCGGGACGGCCACGGATACCTCAGCACTGAGAGACCCCGCCGTCATCCCGGCTGTCAGCGGTCTCACAGCAGGTCCCGAGCGCGCAGGGGACACTGGCGGCGTGCCCGAGGGAGACACCGTGTGGCTGGCAGCCAAGCGCATGCACACCGCGCTCGCCGGGGCTGCGCTGCGCCGTGGGGAGCTGCGGGTGCCCCAGCTGGCGGCGACCGACCTCGCCGGGCGGTCGGTCACCGAGGTGGTCCCCCGCGGCAAGCACCTGCTCATCCGGTTCGCCGACGGGTGGACGCTGCGCACCCACTTCCGCATGGACGGCAGCTGGCACATCTACCGCCCCGGCTCCCGGTGGCGCGGTGGTCCGGCCTTCGACGTCCGGGCGGTGCTGAGCACCGAGCAGTGGGAGTGCGTCGGCTACCGGCTGCACGACGTGGCCCTGGTGCGCACCGCGCACGAGGACCAGCTGGTCGGCCACCTCGGCCCCGACGTCCTGGGCCCCGACTGGGACCTGGACGAGGCGCTGCGGCGGCTGCGGTCGCACCCCGACGAGCAGATCGGCGTCGCGCTGCTCGACCAGCGCAACCTCGCCGGCATCGGCAACCTCTACAAGGTCGAGTCCCTGTTCGTCTGCGGCGTGCACCCCTGGATCCGGGTGGCCGACGTCCCGGACCTCCCCGGACTGGTCGACCGGGCCCGCACGCTCATGCTGGCCAACCGTGAGCACCCCGAGCAGAGCACCACCGGGAGCCTGCGCCGCGGCGAGGACCACTGGGTCTTCGGTCGCAAGGGCCGCCCCTGCCGGCGCTGCGGCACCCCGGTCCTGCTCGGTGAGCAGGGCCCGGATCTGCAGGAACGCGTGACGTGGTGGTGCCCTCGCTGCCAGGCGGCCCGCTCCCCGGTCGACCCCACCGCCCGCACGGGCGAGCCCGGCCGGCCGTCCCCGGCCGCGACCCGGTACTGACGTCCCGCGTCACGGGACGACGACCAGCGGGACGTCGTCGCCGGACGTCCCCGCAGCGGGGCACGTGTCCGCCACCGGCGTGGCGTCGGTGCCCGTGAAGGCGTACCAGCGCCACCCCTCCCCCAGGTCGTCCAGCACGGCGGCGGGGAAGGCGGCGTGGACCTCGGCCCCCTCGACGTGCACGGTCCCGGTGAGCACCTGCGGCTCGGCGGTGGGCGAGGCGGCCACGTAGGCCGCCACCGGCTGCCCGGCGAGGAGCTCGACGCCCAGTTGGTGGGCGGTCGAGCCGTCGGCGCTGCGCAGCTCGACGGTGAGGAACGCCCCGCCCTGCGGCGCCGGCGGCGCCCCGAGGGCGAAGGCCGTGACCAGCACGTCGCCCTGCCGGACGAGCACCGCGCCGGCCAGGTCGAGGGCGGCGGCGTCGGCGAGGTCGTCGGAGCAGCGGGTCAGCAGGTCGCCGGTCGTCGGGGCGGCCGTCGGGGCCCCGACGGCCGCGGCGACGGACGGTGCCGCGCTCGCCGCCGCGGGCGGTGCGGTCGCAGCACCGGCGGTCGCGACCGGGTCGGCGGTGGAACTGCCGCAGCCGCACAGCAGGGTGGCGACGGACAGGACGAGGAGTGGGCGACGCACGGAGGGCCTCCTGACGGGCGGGCCGAGCCGCCGACCACGGGGCCGACGGCTCGGCGATCGGTGGGTCAGTCCGCCTCGACCGTCACGACCGTCCGCATCCACGGGTGGATGAGGCACTGGAACAGGTGCCTGCCGACCGTCGGCGTGACCGCGGTGCTGGTGTTGCCCTGCAGGACGAGCGTCTGGCCGAACTCGGCGAAGTCACAGACGTCGGGCTGCCCGGGCACGGCCTGGTTCCACTCCGGGACGCAGCCGGCGCCGAACTGCGACACCTCGGTGAAGGTGTGCACGATGCCGCCCACGTTCGTGGCCTGGAGACGGTCACCCTTGTCCAGGGTGATGTCCCGCTTGCGGTTCCACCACGCGCCGTGGCCACCGTCGGCGAGCTCTGCACGGAACTCCGCCAGGGAGACGCTGCCGTCCCGCGACGGGTCGGCGTAGGCGCAGAAGCCCGCGCCGAACTCGGCGTCGAAGCTCGCGCGCTCGCACTGGTCCCGGAGCTCGATGGTCTCCGTCCTGGGCCCCTTGGCCTGCGCCGTACTGCTCAGGAGTGGGACCACCACGAGCGCGAGCGCCAGTGCGATCACGATCTTCCTCAGTTGCTGCATCGCTCCTCCTCTGAAGCGGGTACCTGGCATACTTGAGACTTCAGGTATTCACCCGATCGAGGGCAGTCCCCCATGGTGGGGAGGCCAGAGGAACGACTGGGTGTCGTGACCGCGGGTCACCACAGCACGACGGGCCGGGCGCTGTACGCGGCCGGCCCGTCGAGGTGGAGCTGGAGGGTGGGTCAGGCGGTGCTCTCCGGGCGCTCGGCCGGCTGGGCGGCGGGCTGCGCCTCCGGCGTGGGCACCGACGGCGCCCCCTGCTCCAGCGCGGGGTTCGCGGCGCCGCCGGTGACCGCCGTCTGGCCGCCCATCGACGCCCGGATCTGGTCCAGCCGCGAGGCCCCCGCGACGTCGAGGGTCGCCTTCTGCACCTCGAGCATGCGGCCCTCGACCGAGGTCTGGGCCAGCTCGGCCTGCCCCAGGGCGTTGGCGTACCGCGCCTCGATCTTGTCGCGGACCTCCGAGAGGCTGGGCGTGTTGCCCGGCGCCGACAGCTCGTTGACCTGCTTGAGGGAGGCGGCGACGTGCTCCTGCATCCGCGCCTGCTCCAGCTGGCTCATCAGCTTGGTGCGCTCCGCGAGCGTCGTCTGCAGGCGCATCCGGCTCTGCTCGACCGCGCCGCGGGCCTGCTCCGCGGCCTGGAGCGCCTCGTCGTGGCTGCGCTTGAGGTCCTCCATCGCCTGCTCGGCGGCGACCAGCTGGGTGGCGAACGCCTGGGCGGCGTTCTCGTACTCGCTGGCCTTGGCTGCGTCACCACCGGCCCGGCTGTTGTCGGCGAGCACGAGCGCCTGCCGGGCCGAGGCCTGCAGCTTCTCGACCTCGCCGAGCTGCCGGTTGAGGCGCATCTCCAGCTGCCGCTGGTTGCCGAGGACGGCCGCCGCCTGGTTCGCCAGGGCCTGGTGCCGCTGCTGCTCGGCCTCGATCGCCTGCGCGATCTGGATCTTCGGGTCGGCCTTCTCGTCGATCTTCGCGTTGGCGGAGGCCGTGAGGTACTTCCACAGCTTGACGAACGGGTTGGGCATGGGTCCTCCTGCTCGGCGCGGATCGTCCACCGGTCACCCCGGCGGGCCGCAGCGATGGTCGTCGTCGCCCATCGTCCCAGGTGCGCCGGTCCGTGAGCCACCAGGGACGCCCCGGAGGCGTTCCCCCGTTAGTGTCTCGGGGTGTCCACCGAGAACCGGGTGCTGAGCGTCCTGGGGGAACTGGTCGTCGACCTCCTCCCCGTGCCCGAGGCCGGTGCCGGCCCGCAGGGCACCGCCCCGCACTACGTCGCCCGGCCCGGGGGCAACGCCCTCAACGTCGCCGTCGCCGCGGGCCGGCTGGGCGCCCCGGTGCGGCTGCTGGCCCGGCTGGGCACCGGCCCCCTGGCGCCGGCCCTGCGCCGGCACGCCGAGCAGTCCGGCGTGGACCCGGCCGGTTTCGTGCCCGCCGGTGAGCCGGTCAGTCTCGCCGTCGTCGGGCTCGGTCCCGACGGTGCGCCGGACTACGGCTTCCACGTGCAGGGCGCGGCCGACTGGCAGTGGACCGACGACGAGCTGGCCGCCGTCCTCCCCGCCGGGACGGCGATCCTGCACGTCGGCTCGATCTCCAGCTGGACCCCGCCCGGCTGCGACCCGATCGCGCGGCTGGTGGAACGCGTGGCCGCCTCGGGCCGGGCCCTGGTCAGCGTGGACCCCAACATCCGGCCGATGCTCGCCGACGGCCCCGTCGGGACGGCGCTGGGCAACAGCCGGGCCGCGGTGCACGCCCGGCTGGACCGGCTGCTGGCGCAGGCCGACATCGTCAAGGTCAGCGCGGAGGACCTCGCCTGGCTCGAGCCCGGCGCCGCGACCGACCTCGACGCGACCGCCGTGCGCTGGGCCGAGCGGGGCGCTGCGCTGGTGCTGCTCACCGACGGCGGTGCCCCGCTGCGCATCGCCCGCCCCGGTCGCACCCTGCTGCACCGGGAACCGCCCCGGGTGGACGTCGTCGACACGGTGGGCGCCGGCGACTCGCTCGCCGCCGGGTTGTTCGCCGGGCTCCTCGCCGCCGGGACCACCACCCGCGCCGCGCTGGAGGGCATCTCCGACGAGCAGCTGCTCGCGGTCGTCGACGACGCCGCCCTCGTCGCGGCGCTCAACTGCACCCGCGTGGGCGCGGACCCGCCGACCCGCGCGGAGCTCGCGGCGGCCCGTCGGTGAGCCCGGAGGTCACCCTGGTCGGGCTCGCCGAGCTGTCCGCCGGCGTCGTCCGGGCGCGACTGCTGGCCGAGCACGACCGGTTCTGGGACGTCGACACGCGGGCCCTGCACGACCCCGTCTGGTTCGACCAGTTCGGCGGGTTCGGGGTGCTGGCCCGGTCCGACGACGGCGGGGACGCCGGATACCTGCTCGGCACCGTCACCGCCGACCGGCTGGCCTACGTGCACCTGCTGGCGGTGCGGGACGACCGGCGGCGCACCGGCCTCGGCCGCCGGCTGGTGGCCTGGTTCGACGAGCTCGCGGTCAGCACCGGCGCGCGCGTCGTCCAGGCGGTGGCCCGGCCGGACGACGCCGCGACCATCGGCCTGCACACCTCGCTGGGCGCGACCGGTCACCTCTCCGCCGACCGCGCGGGGCCGGGGCAGGACCGCCTGGTGCTGACGCGGTCCCTGCCCCGGCCCTGAGCCGACGCTGACGCTGAGGACGGGTCCGCTCAGGCCGCTCCGGCCCGGTGCGATCCGCCGCCGACGGTCTGCCCGCGGGTCTGGGCGTCCTCGACCTGCTCGAGGCGGTCCTCGGTGGCCATCTGGGTCAGCCGGGCACCGGCCTCGGCGTCCCGGGTGAGGTTCTCGCCGGTCTGCGGGTCGAACACGTGCACCTTGCGGCTGTCCAGCCAGAACTCCGCCTCCCGACCCTCGCGGATCCGGCTGGTCGCGTCGATGGAGACGATCGCCTGGGTGCGCAGCTCCTCGGCGTCCAGCTCCCGGGAGAGGTCCCGGAGCTGGGTGGTGATCGCCTCCGGGGCCTCGTACGGGATGTAGGCGTACTGGGAGTCACCCAGCCACTCGGTGACGTCGACCCGCGCGCGGAACACCGATCCCAGCGGCCGCTTGGCCTCGTCGACCAGGGAGGCGTCCTCGAAGTACTCCGGACGGATGCCGACCAGCAGCAACTCGTGGCCGGCGAGCTTCCCGGCCCGGGCCGGGTCGATCTCGATGACTCCGAACGGCGTGTTCAGCCGGTTGCCCTGGGGGGTCGCCGGCAGGAAGTTCATCGGCGGCGAGCCGATGAAGCCCGCGACGAAGAGGTTGACCGGCTGCTCGTAGAGCTCCCGCGGCGAGGCGACCTGCTGGATCCGGCCCTTCCGCAGGACACAGACCCGGTCCCCGAGGGTCATGGCCTCGGTCTGGTCGTGGGTGACGTAGACGGTCGTGATCCCGAGGCGGCGCTGCAGCCGGGAGATCTCGGTGCGCATCTGACCACGCAGCTTGGCGTCGAGGTTCGACAGCGGCTCGTCGAAGAGGAACGCCTCGGCCTCGCGGACGATGGCCCGTCCCATCGCGACCCGCTGCCGCTGCCCACCGGAGAGGTTGGCCGGCTTGCGCTCGAGGTGGTCCTTGAGCTCCAGCACCTCGGCGGCCTCGGTGACGCGGCGGCGCACCTCGTCGTCCGGCGTCTTCGACAGCCGCAGCGGGAAGGCGATGTTCTCGTACACCGTCATGTGCGGGTACAGCGCGTAGTTCTGGAAGACCATCGACAGGTTGCGGTCCCGGGGTGCGAGGTCGTTGACCCGCTTGCCGCCGATGATCATGTCGCCGCTGGTGATGTCCTCCAGCCCGACGATCATCCGCAGCAGGGTGGACTTCCCGCAGCCGGACGGGCCGACGAGGATCATGAACTCACCGTCGGCGATGTCCAGGCTGACGTCGTTCACGGCCGGGAACCCGTCGCCGTACTGCTTGACGATGTGCCGCATCTCGATCGATGCCATCTCAGATTTCCCCTCGCTGGGTGGGTGACGTGTGCAGCACCGTGATCAGCCCTTGACCGCGCCGTTGGTGAGGCCGGCGACGATGCGCTTCTGGAAGAGGAGGACCAGCACCACGACGGGGATGGTCACGATGACCGCCGCCGCGGAGATGGCCCCGGTCGGCTCCTCGAACTGCGAGGCGCCGGTGAAGAGACCGAGAGCCGCCGGGACCGGCCGAGCCGCGCTGGTCGAGGTGAGCGAGATCCCGTAGATGAAGTCGTTCCAGGCGATGAAGAACGCGATGATCGCCGTGGTGAAGACCCCCGGGGCGGCGAGCGGGACGATCACCTTGCGGAAGGCCTGCCACGTCGTGGCGCCGTCCACCTGGGCGGCCTGCTCCATCTCCCAGGGGATCTCGCGGAAGAACGCCGACATCGTCCAGATGGAGATCGGCAGGGTCAGCGACAGGTACGGGATGATCAGCCCCGGCCAGGTGTCGTACAGGCCGATGTTGCGCCACAGGTTGAACAGCGGCGTCACGATCGAGATGACCGGGAAGATCGCCACACCCAGGGCCGTGGAGAGGATCAGCTTCTTGCCCGGGAAGTCCAGCCGGGCGATGGCGTAGGCGGCGAACATCGCCAGCAGGCAGGAGATCGCCGTGGCGATGAGGCAGATGCCGAAGGAGTTGCGCAGCGCCGGCAGGAAGAGGTCGCTGGCCCCGCCGCTGAGGATCAGCGAGTAGTTCTGCCACGTCGGTTCGGAGGGGAGGAACGACCCGTTGGCCAGGTCGCTGGGCGCCTTGAACGACACCGACACGATCCAGGCGATCGGGAACAGGCAGTAGACGACGATCAGGATCCCGCCGACGATCCACCAGACCTTGAGCTTCGTGGACATCACTCACCCCTCGCCTGGGCCAGGTCGACCTTGAAGCCCTTGATGAAGATGAAGGCGATCAGCACGACCGCGAGGAACAGCAGGACCGAGACCGCGGACCCGAGCCCGATCTCCAGCCGGGCGATGGTCTGCCGGTAGGCCAGGAACGACACCGACTCGGTGCCGTTGGCCCCGTTGGTCATCACGAAGATGCTGTCGAAGATGCGGAAGGCGTCCAGCGTCCGGAACAGCAGGGCGACCATGATCGCCGCCTTCATGTTCGGGATGGTGACCCGCCACATCCGCTGCCACCAGGTCGCGCCGTCGACCTGCGCCGCCTCCTGCAGGACGTCGGGCACCTGTGCCAGACCGGCCAGCAGCAGCAGCGAGATGAACGGCGTGGTCTTCCAGATCTCGGCCAGGCAGATGACGAACAGCGACGTGCCGGTGCCACCGAACCAGTCGGTGTCTGCCGAGATGCCGGGCAGCCAGGCGAACCAGGAGTTCACGAACCCGGAGTCGATGTCGAAGGCGAACTGCCAGGCGAAGGCCGACACGACGGTGATGACCGCGTACGGGATGAGGATCGCCGCGCGCACCACCGGCCGGATCGACGCCAGTGCCTTCGCCATGACCAGGGCGAGGGCGAAGCCGAGGACCAGTTCGACGGCGACGGTGACGAACGTGATCAGCAGCGTCACACCCAGGGACCGCCACCAGAGGGCGTCGGTGAGGATGACCCCGTAGTTGCTGAGCCCGGTGAACGAGCGGTTCTCGGGGTCGGTGAGCCGGAAGTCGAACAGCGAGTCGTAGACCGCCTGGAGGATCGGGTAGGCCGTCACCAACAGCATGACGAGGAAGGCCGGCCCCGCCAGCAGCCAGCCCAGCCGCCGCTCACCCCGCGACCGGTCGCTGATCCCAGGAGCGGGCCCGGCGGCGGCCTCGCGGGTCTCGCCGGGCGCCAGGGTGGTCTGCATGCTCACAGCAGTTCCTCCTTCGCGAGGACCGCGGAGATCAGGTCGGTGGCCTCTTGACCCGTGGACCCGGGGTCGACCGACGACGGCGGGTGGTAGGTGCGCTGGATGCTGACGGAGATCTCGTTGTAGTACGGCGTCTGCGGCCGCGGCGCGGCCAGTTCCAGCGACTCCCGGATGACCGGCGCCTGGGGGAATTCCTCGACGACCTCCGGGTCGTCGTAGACCGAGGCCTTGGACGCCGGGTTGCCGTTGGTGATGAAGTAGTACGCCTGGTTCTCCTCGGAGACGATGCACTCCGCGGCCTCGAGGGCCAGGTCCACGTTGTCGCTGAAGGCCCCGATGCCGAGGTTGATCCCGCCGTAGGGCGGTGCCGACGGCTGGTCGGCGTCGACCCGCGGGTAGATGGTCCAGCCGTAGTCGTCGGGGACCGACTGGTCCAGGCTGCCGGCCTCGACGGCCGCCAGCGCCCGCGGCCAGATGAACGGCCAGTTGACCAGGAAGCCGCCGTCCTCGCTCTCGAACCCGGTGGCGCCGGCGTCCTCGTTCTCCGTGGAGAAGGCGGCGCTGGTCACCCCGCTGGTGGCCACCGCCTGCATCACCTCGGCCGCCCGCTCACCCTCGGGGCTGGCCAGGCCGAGCTGGATCCCCTCGGGGTCCTCGGCGTTCTCGGCGATGATGGAGCCACCGGCGGACTCGATGAGCGCGTTGAGCCACACCGTCAGCGACTCCGCCCGCGTGCCCTGGGCGCCCAGGAGCTTGCCCTGCGACTGCGCCGCCTCGATGAGCTGGTCCCAGGTGACCGGCTGGGTCATGTCCAGCCCGGCGGCCTCGGCCACCGACTTGCGGTACCAGAGCAGCTGGGTGTTGGCCCAGAACGGCACGGTGACCAGTTCGTCGTCCCAGGTGGCGCCGTCGATGGCGCTCTGCACGACGTCCTGGGTCACCCGCTGCTCGACGTCGTCGGGGATGTCGGCGAGGAAGCCGGCCTGCGCGAACTCGGGGATGAACGGCGGGTCGAGGCTCATGAGGTCGATCGACGCGTCGTTCGCCGCGAGGCGCCGGATGAGCTGCTCGCGCTGGCCGTCGGCCTGCCGGGGCAGCAGTGAGGTCTCGATCGTGTAGGCCCCGCCCGAGGCCTCGCTGCAGCGGGCGGCGATCTCCGTCTGCCCCCCGGAGTCGGGGTTGATGTACCAGTTCAGCGTCGGCGGGCCACCACTGTCACCCCCACACGCGGCCAGCGTGGACGCCAGGACCAGCCCCGCCGCCGCGCCCCCCACCGTCCGGCGGGACCGCCGCGCCGGTGTCCCCGTGGGAGCGGACCGCTCCCGGGACCTCACCCTGCCTCTGTTCGACAACCGTCATCGCCTCCGTTGGCGAGCGGCGACCCTCCGGCCGCCGCGGTTTTCGTACCGTGGCCCAGGCCACAGGGGCTGTCAACTCGAACGAAACGGGGTCGTTACCTGCCCTGATCTGCGCGTTTCGCCCCTGGTCAGAGGGGGAACCGGACGCCTGGCGCGCGTCCGGCGGGGGTCAGCCCTGCTGGCCCACGATGGCCGACGGCGTGGTCACCTCCTTGGGTGTGCGGGGCAGCACGGTGTCGAAGTAGGCGCGCGCCGCCGCCGGCGTCCCGACGTCCCGGCCGGCCTTCTCCGACAGGAACCACCGGTGCTCCAGCACCTCGTGGAACACCTCGGCCGGCGCCAACCGCCCGACGAGGTCCGGCGGGATCGCGTCGACCACCGGCTGGTAGGCCTCCTCCAGCCACCGGTAGCCGGCGACGGTCTCGGGGACCGGCCGGCCGGTCTTCTGCTCCAGGTGCACGCGGAAGGCCCGCAGGTCGTTGAGCAGCCGCCGGGCCTGCCGCTCCTGCGCCTCCAGGCCGGTCAGCCGGAACAGCTCCCGCCGGTTCTCCCCCGGCTCCGCCACCCGCGTCTCCACCCGCAGCCTGGCCCCCTCCGGGGAGGTGACCAGCTCGACCTCACCGACGTCGAAGCCGAGGTCGTTGAGCCGCTGCAGGCGGTCGGTCACGCGGTACCGCTGCTCGTCGGGTGCGAAGACCTCCTCCCGGTTGACCTCCTCCCACAGCGCCTCGTAGCGCGGCGGCAGGCTGTCGGCCACCTCGATGGGGTCGACGTCGGCGGGCAGCAGCCCGCCGAACTGCAGGTCCAGCAGCTCCGCGCCGACCCGCTCGCGGGCCAGGTCGACGTCGTAGCGGCGCTGTCCGTCGCTGAGCCGGGGGTGGCGCTCGGCGGTCTCGGCGTCGACCAGGTAGGCGGCGAAGGTGCCCGCGTCCAGCCGGAAGAGGGTGTTCGACAGCGAGCAGTCGCCCCAGAACACCCCGGCGAGGTGCAGCCGGACCAGCAGCACCACCAGGGTGTCCAGCAGCTGCTCGGCGGACTGCTCGCCGTGGGGCCGGGAGAACAGGTACCGGTAGGACATCGAGTACTCGAGGTACCGGGTGACCAGGATGGCGTCCTGGCCGCCGGGCCGGTCGACGCAGATGCCGAGCACCGAGACCGCCGGCAGCCCCTCCTCCTCGAACTCGCCGAGCAGGGCGTACTCGTGGCGGGCCAGCGGTTCGGCGATCTCCTTGAGGGCGTACACGTGCCCGTCCTGGGCCACGAACCGGACCACGTGCCGGGAGATGCCGCGCTGTGGCACCTCGAGCAGCAGGTCGGGGTCCCACTCCTCGAGCGGGACGTGCCAGGGCAGGGTCAGCAGGCCCGCCCCGTCGGCGGCCGGTGGCCGGAAGAGGTACCGCACGGCGGACTCCGTTGGTCGCAGCAGCAGCCACCCGCCCGTCCCGGGCGGCGTCGGGTCGTCACCATCCCACGCCGGTCCGCCCTGCCGCGCGGCCGGGCAGGATCAGTCGCGCCCGAGGACGGCGGCGAGGTGCGCCGCCCCCGCACGCCGGGCCGCGGCCCCGCCCGGCTGGAGGACCAGCCCCACCAGCCAGCGCGCCACCGTCTCCGCGGCCTCGGGTCCGGTCCGCAGCGCCGCCGCCACTCGGCCGACCAGGTCCGTCCAGCGCTCGGGCGGCGCCGTCAGGAGGGCGACGAGCACGGCGGGCTCGTCCTCGGCCAGCCGGCGCAGCACCGGGTGCCCGGCGACCTCGTCGGCGAGGCCGGCCAGCGCGGCCTCCGTCGGCGAGGCCGCGGCCAGCGCGGTCAGCCGGTCCAGCTCGGCGGCCAGCAGCGCGCGGGCGACGTCGTCCTTGGTGCGGAAGTGGTTGTACAGGGTCGCCTTGGCCACCCCGGCCGCAGCCGCGATCGACTGCATCGTGCTGCGCCGCAGGCCCCGGTCGGCGAAGGCCCGGGCGGCGCCCTCGAGCAGCCCGGCACGGGTCCGGGTCATGGCGTTGCCGCTGCGGGTGTGCGTGCCCGGCACGTGCACCGGGGACGGCGGTGCCCACCCCGGCGGCGGGGCGGGAGGACCGGCGGTCACCGCGCGCCCCGTCCGGCACCACGCACGGCAGGTGTCACCGACGGCCGGGCCCGGGCGTCGGCCGTGTCGCGGACCTCAGGCCGCCAGCGACACCGCAGCGCGGGACGCGGGACGGGCGGGGGCACCGACGAGCGCCAGCGCCGGCTCGGCGGCGGACTCGTCCACGGCGTCCTCGGTCGGCGGCTCGGCGGCGACGGCACCGGGCGTGGGCGTGAGCGGGCGGACGCCGCCGTCGGCGTGCCGCAGCTCGAGGCTGACCTCGGCGAGCAGGTCGGCGAGCTCCAGGTCGAGGGCCTCGCAGATGGAGGCGAGCAGCTCGGAGGAGGCCTCCTTCTGGCCGCGCTCGACCTCGGAGAGGTACCCCAGGCTCACCCTCGCGGCTCCGGAGACGTCCCGCAGCGTCCGGCGCTGACGCAGCCGGTGGCCGCGCAGGGAAGTGCCGAGCTGGGTGCGCAGCAGCGTCATGGCCGTCTCCTGTCCTGCCTGTGCGGAAGCGGCGGCTCCCTCAGGGGCGCCGTGCGCTCACGGTACGCGGAGCCACTGACCGGCACCGCGCCATCCCCGGCGCGTCCGCTCTGGGCGTAACGCCCGGGGCCGTCGGCCCCTTCCCACCGGGCCGGTCCGCCCCCGCGCCCGACCTGCGGCGGAGCCGTCCCTCAGGCGGCCGCGTCGGTGCGGGGGCCACCGGCCGGGCCGGTGGCGCGGCGCGCGGCCGCCGCCTGCATCGCCCGCGCGCTCGTGCGCCGCAGCGTGAGGGCGCGGTAGACGTAGTCCAGGCCGGTCACGACGGTCAGCAGCAGCGCCACCGCCATGACCCACCAGCGGGCGCTGGCCAGCAGCCCCTCGAGCGGGAGGATGTAGAGCCCGATCGCCAGCGCCTGGACGACGGTCTTGGCCTTGCCGCCGCGGCTGGCCGCGATCACCCCGTGCCGGATCACCCAGAACCGCAGCAGGGTGACACCGACCTCCCGCACCAGGATCGCCAGCGTCACCCACCACGCCACCAGCGAGAGCACCGACAGCCCGATCAGCGCGGTGCCGGTCAGCGCCTTGTCGGCGATCGGGTCGGCCAGCTTGCCGAACTCGGTCACCTGGCCGCGGCGCCGGGCGATCATGCCGTCGTAGCGGTCGGTGATGATCGCCAGCGCGAAGAACAGCGTCGCCCAGTAGCGCTGGGCCTCGTCCGTGCCGCCGTCGGTGAGCAGCAGGACGGCGAACACCGGCACGACGGCCAGCCGGAGCACGGTCAGCGCGTTGGGCAGGTTGAGCACCCGCACCGACTGCGGCGGGGTCGCGGCCGGGTCCGCGGGTGCCGAGCTCATGCGGTCACCGCGGGTACCAGCGCGGCGGCGACGAGGTCGACGCCCTCGGTGCCGACCACCTCCGCGGCCACCAGCTGCCCGGCGACCGCGCCGTCCGGGACGCCGGTCACCGTCGTCGTCCCGTCGGCCTCGGGGTCCTGGTGGGCCGCGTGGCCCAGCCAGGTGCCGGCGCCGTCGGTGCCGGAGAGGCCCTCGGTGAGCAGGACCTCGACCCGGTCCCCGATGCGGTCCTCGGCACGCTGCGCGGTGAGCTCCTCCACGAGGTCGGTGACCCGGCGGACCCGGGCGTCGATCTCGGCCTGGTCGAGCTTGCCGGGCAGCCCCGCGGCCTCGGTGCCCTCCTCGTCGGAGTACCCGAACACCCCGACCGCGTCGAGCCGGCCCTCGACGAGGAACCGCTCGAGCTCGGCGACGTCCTCCTCGGTCTCCCCGGGGAAGCCGAGGATGACGTTGGTGCGGAAACCGGCGCCCGGGGCGAGCGTGCGGGCCCGCTCGATCAGCGCGAGGAAGTCGTCGGTGCCGCCGAAGCGGCGCATCCGGCGCAGCAGCTGCGGGGAGGAGTGCTGGAAGGACAGGTCGTAGTACGGCGCGACACCGTCGGTGCCGGCGATGACCTCCAGCAGGCCGGGCCGCATCTCGGCCGGCTGCAGGTAGGCCACGCGCACCCGGGCGATGCCCTCGACGGCGGCCAGCTGCGGCAGCAGCCGCTCCAGCGAGCGCAGGTCGCCGAGGTCCTTGCCGTAGGAGGTGGAGTTCTCGCTGACCAGCACCAGCTCCGTGACGCCCTGCGAGGCCAGCCACTGCGCCTCGCCGAGGACCTCGGCCGGCGGCCGGGAGACGAAGGCGCCCCGGAAGGCCGGGATGGCGCAGAACGCGCACCGGCGGTCGCAGCCCGAGGCCAGCTTCAGGGCCGCCGACGGGCCGGACGCCAGCCGCCGCCGCTGCAGCCAGCCGTGGCCCGGGATGGCCGGTGCGTCGTCCGCCGCGACCGCCGCGGTGCGGGCCACCGGGCTGATCGGCAGGAGGGTGCGGCGGTCGCGCGGGTCGTGCGGCACCAGCGGCCGGCCGGTGAGGACGTCGTCCAGCCGGTCGCCGATCGCGGTGTAGTCGTCGAAGCCGAGCACGGTGGCCTCGGGCAGCGCGCCGGCGAGCTCGGAGCCGTACCGCTCGGCCATGCAGCCGACGGCCACGACCTGCGCACCGGAGTCGGTGGCGGCGAGGATCGCGTCGACGGAGTCCTTCTTGGCCGACTCGATGAACCCGCAGGTGTTGACCAGTACGGCGTCGGCGTCCTCGGCGTCCTCGACGAGCTCGTAGCCGCCGGCGGCCAGCCGGCCGGCCAGCTCCTCCGAGTCGACCTCGTTGCGGGCGCACCCGAGGGTCACCACCGCCACCTTGCGGGCAGGGTCGGGCAGGGCTGTCACCGGTCCATCGTAGTCGGCGCGTCGAGCCCGGACGGGAGCCCGCGAGTGACTCCGCCCTCCCCCACCGGCCCCCTCCCGGAGTCCGCGGAGGGCGGGTCCTGCCTCAGGCCTCGCTCAGGGTGCCGCCGCGCAGCGTGAACAGCACCGACTCGAGCTCGTCGGGCTTGACCAGCACGTCGCGGGCCTTGGAGCCCTCGGACGGTCCGACGATGCCGCGGCTCTCGGCGAGGTCCATCAGCCGGCCGGCCTTGGCGAAGCCGACCCGCAGCTTGCGCTGCAGCATCGAGGTCGAGCCGAACTGGCTGGTGACGATCAGCTCGACCGCCTGGCACAGCAGGTCGAGGTCACCACCGATGTCCTCGTCGATCTCCTTCTTCTCGCCGCCGCCGGCGGTGAAGACCTCCTCCCGGTACTCGGGCTCGGCCTGCCGCTTGGTGAACTCGACGACCGCCTCGATCTCGCCGTCGGAGACGTAGGCGCCCTGCACGCGCATCGGCTTGCCGGCGCCGATCGGCAGGAACAGGGCGTCGCCCATGCCGATCAGCTTCTCCGCGCCGGGCTGGTCGAGGATGACCCGGCTGTCGGTGAGGCTGGAGGTGGAGAACGCCAGCCGCGACGGCACGTTGGCCTTGATCAGGCCGGTGACGACGTCCACCGACGGCCGCTGGGTCGCCAGCACCAGGTGGATGCCGGCGGCACGGGCCTTCTGGGTGATCCGGACGATCGACTCCTCGACGTCGCGCGGGGCGACCATCATGAGGTCGGCGAGCTCGTCGACGATGGCCAGGATGTACGGGTAGGGCCGGTACACCCGCTCGCTGCCGGGCGGGGCGGTGATCTCGCCGCGCTCCACCTTGCGGTTGAAGTCGTCGATGTGCCGGACGCCGGTCGCCCGCATGTCCTGGTAGCGCTGCTCCATCTCCTCGACCAGCCAGGCCAGCGCGGTGGCCGCCTTCTTCGGGTCGGTGATGATCGGCGTGATCAGGTGCGGGATGCCGTCGTACGGGGTGAGCTCGACCATCTTGGGGTCGATCAGGATCATCCGCAGCTGGTCGGGCGTGGCCCGCAGCAGCAGCGAGGTCAGCAGCGAGTTGACGCAGCTGGACTTACCGGCACCCGTGGCACCGGCGACCAGCAGGTGCGGCATCTTCGCCAGGTTGGCGCAGACGAAGCCGCCCTCGATGTCCTTGCCCAGACCCACCAGCATCGGGTGGGGGTCCTGCTTGGCCACCTGAGAGCGGAGGACGTCGCCCAGGCTGACCATCTCGCGGTCGACGTTGGGCACCTCGACGCCGACCGCCGACTTGCCCGGGATCGGCGCGAGGATGCGGATGTTGTCGTTGGCGACCGCGTAGGCCATGTTCTTGGTCAGCGCGGTGATCTTCTCGACCTTGACCGCCGGGCCGAGCTCGATCTCGTAGCGGGTCACCGTCGGGCCGCGGGTGAAGCTGGTGACGGCGGCGTCGATGTTGAACTGCTCGAGCACGCCGGTGATCGCCTCGATCGCCGCGTCGTTGGCCTTGGAGCCCTTCTTCGGCGGGTCGCCGGGGCGCAGCACGCTGACCGAGGGCAGCGTGTAGGCGCCCTCGACCGGCTCGATGCGCAGCTGCTCGGGCTCGGTGACCGGCTCGAGCTCCTCCGGCGGGGCGGTGCGGTCGACCACCGGCCGGCGCGGCGCGGGAGGCGGCTCGGGCGCCCGCTCGAGGCGCACGGCCTCCGGCGCCTCGTCGAAGGCGGCGTGGTCGATGGCCGGCAGCGTCTCCACCGGGCCGGTGTCCATCAGGTCGTCCGACAGCGAGCGCCGGCGGACGCGGCGCGGGGTCGGCGGGGCGACCGGCTCGTCGTCCTCGTCGTCCCAGTCCTCGTACGCGTCGTCGTCGTGTGCCTGGCCGAGCAGCCGGTCCCCCAGCTCCCGCAGCCGCTCGGGGATCTGGTGCACCGGCGTCGCGGTGAGCACCAGCAGGCCGAAGAACGCGAGCAGGACCAGCAGGACGACGGCGACGACGCTGCCCACGCCGGCGACCAGCGGGGTGCCCGCCGCCCAGCCGATGAGGCCGCCGGACCCCGGCCGGCCCTCGCTGGGGACGGCGCCCTCGCCCACGACCTGGGCGATGCCCAGCACCGACGCGACCGCGCACAGCCAGCCGATCACCAGCCGGCCGCGCGTCTCGGGCCGCGGGCCCCGGCGCAGCAGGCGCAGGGCGGCGAGGAACAGCACGACCGGCAGCACCATGACCAGGGAGCCCACGATCCAGCGCACCGCGTCGGCGAGCGCGGCGCCGACCGGGCCGATGCCGTTGGTCCAGGCGGCCGCCCCCAGCACCACGGCCAGCCCCAGGACGGCGAGGCCGACCCCGTCGCGGCGGTGCTCGGGCGCGAGCGGCTCGGCCTCCTCCGGGCGGGCCACCGAGCGGGCCAGCCCGCCGGCGCCACGGGCCAGCAGTGACCAGCCGCCGCTGATGACGCTCCAGAGACCGGGGCCGGACCCCTTCGCCGCGGACTTGCGGGCGGCGGGCTTGCGGCCGCCGGAGGCGGGTCGCTTCGCGGGCGGTCGCTTCCGGGACGCGGTCGACCCGGAGCCGGAGCGGCCGCGCGCGGACGACCGACCCGACGGCCGGGTCGTCGTCGTGCGAGCAGGCATGCGTCAGACGGTAATGGCCGGGGAGGTCCCGTGACGGCAGGCGGAGGGACGTGTCCGCCACCTACGGTCATGGCATGCCGACGACCCCGTACGGGAGCTGGCCCACCCCGATCACCTCGGAACTCGTCGTCCGGGCCGCCGCCCGGCTGGGCGAGGTGGCGGTGGACGGGGACGACGTCTGGTGGTCGGAGTCGCGCCCCGGCGAGGGCGGCCGCTCCGCGCTGGTCCGCCGCACCCCCGACGGCCGCACCACCGACCCCCTCCCGCCGCCGTGGAACGCCCGCACCCGGGTGCACGAGTACGGCGGGGGTGCGTGGACGGTCTCCGAAGGCGTCCTGTGGTTCGCCGAGTTCGCCGACCAGCGGCTGTACCGCCTCGACCCCGGTGCCGCCGAGCCGGTCGCGGTCACGCCCGAGCCGCCGGTGCCCTCCGGCGTGCGGTACGCCGACCTGCAGGTCGTCCCCGGTGGCGTCCTCGCCGTCCGGGAGACGCACCCGCCCGGCGGTGCGGCCGCCGACGTCGTCAACGAGATCGTGCGGATCGGCACCGACGGCACCGCCGAGGTGCTCGTCACCGGTCCCGACTTCGTCTCCGACCCCCGCCCCTCCCCCGACGGCCGGCACCTGGCCTGGCTGCAGTGGGACCACCCCGACATGCCGTGGGACGCCGCGGCGCTCGTCGTCCGGGCCGCCGACGGCACCGAGACGGTGGTGGCCGGCGGCCGTTCCGCGGACGGGCGCGCCGAGTCCGTCGTCCAGCCGGTCTGGGCCGCCGACGGCAGCCTGTGGTTCTGCGCCGACCGCACCGACGTGTGGGCGGTGTACCGGTGGCGGCCCGGGGAGGACGTCGAGCCGGTGCTGGACCTCGGGGTCGACGTCGCCGGCCCGCAGTGGGTGTTCGGCGCCCGCCGGTTCGCGGTGCTGCCCGACGGCCGGGTCGTCCTCGCCTGCGCGGGATCGGGCGCCGACCGGCTGGTCGTGCGGGAGGCCGACGGCGCCCTGCGCGACCTCGACCTGCCCTACGCGGCGTTCCGGTACGTGACCGCCGCCGGCGGGTCGGTGGTCTGCGTCGCCGGCGGCCCGGCCGCCGAGCCGGTCGTGCTGCGGATCCGGGTCGACGACGCCGCCGCCGACGTGCTGCGCCCGGCCCGCGACCTGGGGCTGGACCCGGCGTGGTTCTCCCGGCCCGAGCACGTCTCCTTCCCCACCCCCGAGGACGGGACCGGCATCGACGCCGCGCACGCGCTGGTCTACCCGCCGACGAACCCGCAGGCCTCGGCGCCGGAGGGCACCCTGCCGCCGCTGCTGGTCCTCGTGCACGGCGGCCCGACCTCGGCCACCTCGGCGGTGCTCGACCTGGGGGTGCAGTACTGGACCTCCCGCGGCTTCTGCGTCGCCGACGTCGACTACCGCGGCTCGACCGGCTACGGACGCCGCTACCGGGAGGCGCTGCGGGGCAACTGGGGCGTGGTCGACCTCGACGACGTGGTCGCCTGCGCACGGTTCCTCGCCGACAGCGGCCGGGTGGACCCCGCCCGCATGGCCATCCGCGGCGGCTCGGCCGGGGGCTACACCACCCTGGCCGCGCTCTGCCTGCGGCCGGGGGTCTTCTCCGCGGGCGCCAGCCACTTCGGCGTCGCCGACCTCGGCGCGCTGGCCGCCGACACCCACAAGTTCGAGTCCCGGTACCTGGACTCGCTCGTCGCGCCGTGGCCGGAGGGGGCTGCCGTCTACGCCGAGCGCTCCCCGATCTCGCACGTGGACGCCTTCGACACCCCGCTGGCGGTGTTCCAGGGCGAGGAGGACCGAGTCGTCCCGCCCGAGCAGGCCGAGGCGATCGTCGGGGCGCTGCGGGACAAGGGGGTGCCGCACGCCTACCTGCTGTTCCCCGGTGAGCAGCACGGGTTCCGGCGGGCGGAGAACATCCGCGCGGCGCTGGACGGCGAGCTGTCGTTCTACGCGCAGGTGTGGGGCTTCGACCTGCCCGCCGGCGAGCAGATCACCCCGATCGAGCTGCGGTGACGGGATCGGCCCCGCTGCAGGGTCCCGCGCCGAGCGTGGGGGGCAGCGGGTCCTCTCTCACACCTCGAGGACCGTGGGGATGATCATCGGGCGGCGGCGGTGGGTGTCGGACACCCACTTGCCGATGGTCCGCCGGATCACCTGGGAGAGCCGGTGCGCGTCGGTCTCGCCGTCGGCCAGCGTGCGGCGCAGGGCGTCCTCGACCAGCTCCAGGACCGGGTCGAAGACGGTGGGGTCGTCGGCGAAGCCGCGGGCGGACAGGTGCACCGGCCGCACGATGGTGCCGGTCGAGGGCTCGATGACGACGGTGAGCGCCACGAACCCCTCGTCCCCGAGGATCCGCCGCTCCTGCAGCGACTCCTCCCCCACGTCGCCGACGTTGAGCCCGTCCACGTAGACGTCACCGACGGGCACGCTGCCGACGATGGAGGCCTTGCCGTCGACGAGGTCGACCACCACGCCGTTCTCGGCCAGCAGCACCCGGTCGGCGGGCATGCCGGTCTGCTCGGCCAGCGCGGCGTGGGCCCGCAGGTGCCGCCACTCCCCGTGCACCGGCATGAGGTGGCGGGGCTTGGCGACGTTGAGCAGGGTGCGCAGCTCCCCCGCGGGGGCGTGCCCGGAGACGTGCACCATCGCCGTCTCCTTGTGGACGACGGTCGCGCCGAGGCGGGCCAGCCCGTTGATGACCTTGTAGACGGCGGTCTCGTTGCCCGGCACCAGGGAGGAGGCCAGCACGATGGTGTCGCCGGCCTCGATCGTGACCTGGTGGTGCTGCCCGCGGGCCATGCGCCCCAGGGCCGACAGCGGCTCGCCCTGGGAGCCGGTGCTGACCAGCACCACCTGTTCGGGCGGCATCGACGTCGCCTCGTCCAGCGACACCATGAGCCCGGGCGCCACGCGCAGGACGCCGAGGTCGCGGGCGACGCCCATGTTGCGGACCATCGACCGCCCGACGAAGGCGACCTTGCGGCCGTGCACCTCCGCGGCGTCGAGCACCTGCTGGATGCGGTGCACGTGGCTGGCGAAGCTGGAGACGATCAGCCGCTGGGTGGCCCGGCGGAAGACGTCCTCGAGCACGGGGCCGATCGCCCGCTCGGAGGTGACGAACCCGGGCACCTCGGCGTTGGTCGAGTCGGCCAGCAGCAGGTCGATGCCCTCGAGCCCGAGCCGGGCGAAGGCGCCGAGGTCGGTGAGGACGCCGTCCAGCGGCAGCTGGTCCATCTTGAAGTCGCCGGTGTGCACCAGGACCCCGGCCGGCGTGTGGACGGCGACGGCCAGCGCGTCGGGGATCGAGTGGTTGACCGAGATGAACTCGCAGTGGAACGGCCCGGCCACGTGGTCCTCGCCGGCGGCCACCTCGACCAGCACCGGGTCGAGCCGGTGCTCGCGCAGCTTGGCCCGGACCAGCGCGAGGGTGAACCGGGAGCCGACCAGCGGGATGTCCCCGCGCATCCGCAGCAGGTACGGGATCGCGCCGATGTGGTCCTCGTGCCCGTGGGTGAGGACCACCGCGGCGACGTCGTCCAGCCGGTGCTCGATGACGCCGAAGTCCGGGAGGATGAGGTCCACGCCGGGCTGCTCGGCCTCCGGGAACAGGACGCCGCAGTCGATGACCAGCAGCTTGCCGTCGAACTCCAGCACGGCCATGTTGCGGCCGATCTCGCCGAGCCCGCCGAGCGCCATGACGCGCAGCCCGCCGGCCGGCAGCGGCGGCGGGACCTGCAGGTCGAGGTGGGGCTGGACGGCGCCCGCCGTCACAGGGCCACCCCACCGGCCACGAGGTCCTCTCGCAGCCTGGTGACCTGCTCGGGGGTGGCGTCGACCAGGGGCGGGCGGACCGGGCCGGCGGGCAGGCCGAGCTCGCGCAGCGCGGCCTTGACCAGGATGACGCCCTGCGTGCGGAAGACGCCGGTGTAGACCGGGAGCAGGCTCTCGTTGACCGCCCGGGCCTTGACCAGGTCGCCGGACTCGACCGCCGCGATCAGCTCGGCCAGCCGCGGACCCACCAGGTGCCCGACGACGCTCACCACGCCGACCGCGCCGATCGCCAGCAGCGGCAGGTTCAGCATGTCCTCGCCGCTGTAGTAGGCCAGGTCGGTGCGGGCGAGGGTCCAGGCCACCGCGCCGAGGTCGCCCTTGGCGTCCTTGACCGCGACGATCCGCGGGTGCTCCGCGGCCCGCACCAGCGTCTCCACCTCGATGGGGACCACGGTGCGCGGCGGGATGTCGTAGAGCAGCACCGGCAGGTCGGTGGAGTCGGCGACGGCGGTGAAGTGCCGCAGCAGCCCGGCCTGCGGGGGCTTGTTGTAGTACGGCGTCACGACCATGAGGCCGTGCGCGCCGAGCCGCTCGGCGTCGCGCGCCTTCTCGATGGAGTGGGCGGTGTCGTTGGTGCCGACACCGGCCACGACGGTGGCGCGGTCGCCGACGGCGTCGAGCACCGCCTCGAGGACGGCACGCTGCTCGGCGTCACTGAGCGTCGGCGACTCCCCCGTCGTCCCGGCGACGACGAGGCCGTCGTGGCCACCCCGGTCCACCAGGTGCGCGGCCAGTTCCTGGGCCCCGGCGAGATCGATCGAGCCGTCCTCGGCCAGGGGGGTGACCATCGCCGTCAGAACGCGCCCGAAGGGCCGGGCGGGGTCGCTGGTCATGGGGAGAATCTACCGATGCGGGTCCGGCCCGTGCCCCTCCGTGGACCGCCGGTGGTCGGAGATGGCGTAGCGCAGCCCCGTGCTCGACGTCGACCAGCCCTCCGCCGGCCTCCGGGACACCACCCGCCACTCGGCGCCGAGCTCCGGCGCCCAGGTGTCGCCGTCCACCCGGGTGTCGACGTCGGTGACGACCACCCGGTCGGCGAAGGGCAGGAAGGCGGCGTAGACCTGCCCACCGCCGATGACCCACAGGTCGCCGTCCCGCTCGGCGAGCACCTGCGCCACCGACGACGCCCGGTGTGCGTCATCGGCCGCCCAGGACGGGTCGGCGGTCAGGACGACGTTGCGGCGCCCCGGCAACGGCCGGAACCGCTCGGGCAGCGACTCCCACGTCCGCCGCCCCATGACGACGGTGGCCCCGGTGGTGAGGGCGCGGAAGGCCCGCAGGTCCTCGGGCAGGTGCCACGGCAGCGCACCGCCGGCCCCGATGACCCCGCCGTGGGCCTGCGCCCAGACCAGACCGACGGTCACCGCGCCCGCCGCGTCACACCGCCACCGGGGCCTTGATCGCCGGGTGGTGCCGGTAGTCCACCAGAGCGAAGTGCTCGTAGGTGTAGTCGAACAGCGACGGCGCGGGCGCCAGCTCCAGCCGCGGGAAGGGCAGGACCTCGCGGGACAGCTGCTCGGTGACCTGCTCGACGTGGTTGTCGTAGATGTGGCAGTCCCCGCCCACCCAGATGAGGTCACCGGGGGCCAGGCCCACCTGGTCGGCGACCATGCGGGTGAGCAGCGCGTAGCTGGCGATGTTGAACGGCACGCCCAGGAAGAGGTCGGCGCTGCGCTGGTAGAGCTGGCAGGACAGCCGGCCCTCGGCGACGTGGAACTGGAACAGCGCGTGGCAGGGGGCCAGCGCCATGTCCGGCAGCGCCGCGACGTTCCAGGCGGAGACCACCATCCGCCGCGAGTCCGGGTCGGTGCGCAGGGTGTCCAGGACGGCGCTGATCTGGTCGATGTGCTCCCCGCCGGGCGTGGGCCAGGAGCGCCACTGGACGCCGTAGACGGGGCCGAGCTCGCCCTCGGGTGAGGCCCACTCGTCCCAGATGGTGACCTTGTTGTCGCGCAGCCACTGCACGTTGCTGTCGCCGCGGAGGAACCACAGCAGCTCGACGGCGACCGACCGGAAGTGCACCCGCTTGGTGGTGACCAGCGGGAAGCTCGTCGACAGGTCGTACCGGAGCCGCTCACCGAACAGGCTGCGCGTGCCGGTCCCGGTGCGGTCCTGCTTGGGGCTGCCGTGGTCGAGCACGCGGCGCAGCAGGTCCTCGTACTGCGTGTCGACGACTCCCGGACCCGTACCCACCACGACCCACTCCCGTTCCGCCGTCCGTGCCTGCGCTGCCAGGGTAGGCGGCCGCACCGACCACACTGGGGGGCGTGGGGTGGCTGGAGCTCGTGCTGTCCGTGGGGGGCGGGCTCCTGCTGCTGTGGGGTGCACTCCTCCTGCTGCTGTGGCGGGCCCGCCCTCCGGAGCTGACCGTGCGCGAGGCGCTGCGCCTGCTGCCCGACCTGGTCCGCCTGGTCCGCCGGCTGGCCGCCGACCGCTCCCTCCCCCGCGGGGTCCGGTGGCGGCTGTGGGCGCTGCTGGCCTACCTGCTGTCGCCGGTCGACCTGGTACCGGACGTCGTGCCGGTGCTCGGCTACGCCGACGACGTCGTCGTGGTGGCGCTGGCGCTGCGCTGGGTGGTGCGCGGCGCCGGGGATGCCGCGCTGGTGCGGGCGTGGCCGGGCAGCCCGGTCGGTCTGACCCTCGTGCGCCGGCTGGCCGGCCTGCCGCCTACCTGACGCCCCCCATCAGCGGACGACGACGGCGGCCAGGTCGCCGGCGAGGTCCCCGCGGTCGGCGACACCGACCGCGTCGAGCTCCAGCCAGTCGGCCATGAGGGCGAGTTCGGCGGCCAGCTCGGCGGCGACCTCCGCGCGGTCGACGCCGTCCTCGGCGAAGGCGGACTGCACCCGGAGGACGCCGGCCTGCCGGTCGGCCTTGAGGTCGACGCGGGCGACGAGCCGGTCACCGAGCAGGAAGGGCAGCACGTAGTACCCGTGGACCCGCCTGGCCGCGGGGGTGTAGATCTCCAGGCGGTAGCGGAAGCCGAAGAGGCGCTCGACCCGGGGGCGCTCCCACACCAGCGAGTCGAACGGGCTCAGCAGCGCCCGCGCCCGGGCCCACCGGGGACGACGCGCCTCCGGGTGCAGCCAGGCCGGCGCGCCCCACCCGGCGACCTCGACCGGCAGCAGCTCCCCGGCGTCGACGAGCTCGGCGATCGCGGTGCGGGCCGGCGCCGGCCGCAGCCGGAAGTAGTCGCGCAGGTCGCGCTCGGTGGCCACGCCCAGGGCACGCGACGCCGTCCGGACCAGCTCGCGGACCGCCTCGGCCGGCTCGGGCGTGGGTGCGCGCAGCACGTCGGTGGGCAGCACCCGCTCGGTGAGGTCGTAGACGCGCTCGAAGCCCGCCGTCCGGCCGCGGGTGGTGAGCACGCCGGTGTAGAACAGCCACTCGAGTGCGACCTTGCCGGCGTGCCAGTTCCACATGCTGCCCGGTCGGTCGGGGCGCGGCCCGGCGAGGTCGCTGGCCTTGAGCGGGCCCCCCTCGCGCACCTGGTCGAGGACCTCGGCGACGAAGCCGGGGCGCTCCCGCTGGATGCGCACCATCGACCCCCAGGCGTGCTCCTCCGCGGCGGCCATCCGCCACCGCAGGTGCGGGTGCAGCCGCACGGGCAGGAACGACGCCTCGTGCGCCCAGTACTCGAACAGCGCGCGGCGGCGGCCGGCCAGCTCGTCGAAGGCCGCCCGGCGATAGGGCCCCAGCCGGCTGAACGCCGGCAGGTAGTGCGCCCGGGACAGGACGTTCACCGAGTCGATCTGGACGACGGCCAGCCGCTCGGCCAGGCGCCGCAGGTGCCCGCCGTCGACGGTCCGCTCCGGTCGCGGAGCGGCGAGCCCCTGGGCGGCCAGGGCGATGCGCCGCGCGAGCGCCGCGGGCAACCGGTCGACGACGGGAGCAGCCACGGCCCCGATCCTGCCGGGCGGGTCCGACGGGATCGGCGCGGGTCCTAGGCTCGCCGCGTGCAGCCGACCTCCCCGTTCCCCCGGTTCTCGGGCACCGCGGAGGTCTCGGTGCGCCGCGCGCGGCCCGAGGACGCCGCCGCGATCGCACGGGTCCAGCTGGTCACGTGGCGGACCGCCTACCGCACCGTGCTCCCCGCCGACGTGCTCGACGACTGGGACGAGGACGCCGCCACGCGCAGCTGGCTGGCCGCGGTCGCCTCGCCGCCCACACCGGCGCACGGGGTCCTCGTCGCCCTCGACCGCGACGAGGTCGTCGGCTTCGCGGCCTACGGTCCGCCGGAGGTGGACGCGGGCGAGGGCGGCGCGCACCCCGCGGGCCCGACCACCGAGGTGGCCGCGCTGCTGGTCGAGCCGCGCTGGGGACGCCGCGGGCACGGCAGCCGGCTGCTGGCCGCGGTCGCCGACTCCGCGCGCGACTCCGGGGTCGCCCGGCTGTCGGTGTGGCTGCCGGAACAGGACCGGGTGTCGGCGGGCTTCTTCGAGTCCGCCGGGTGGGCTCCGGACGGCTGGGTGCGCACCCTCGACACGGGGCACGGCCCGCTGCGCGAGGTGCGCTGGCACGCACTGCTGGAGGAGGAGCGAGGGTGAGCTTCGCCGGGTTCCCGGACGAGGGACTGGTCTTCTACGAGGGCCTGGAGGCCGACAACAGCAGGACCTACTGGACGCGGCACAGGGCCGTCTACGACACCTGCGTGCGCGCACCGATGCAGGCCCTGGTCGACGAGCTCGCCCCGGCGTTCGGGACGGCGAAGCTCTTCCGCCCGTACCGGGACGTCCGCTTCAGCAACGACAAGACGCCG
This sequence comes from Geodermatophilus sp. SYSU D00079, assembly GCF_054050635.1. Classification (NCBI taxonomy): domain Bacteria; kingdom Bacillati; phylum Actinomycetota; class Actinomycetes; order Geodermatophilales; family Geodermatophilaceae; genus Geodermatophilus; species Geodermatophilus sp. SYSU D00079. The sequence continues at coordinate 116,628 of NZ_JBJGZS010000013.1, forward strand.
TACAAGACCCACCAGGGCGCGGTCGTGAACCCGGAGGGCCGGGGAGCCGGCGCCTGGTACGTCGAGGTGTCGGCCGACGGGCTGCGCGTCGCGGGTGGCTGCTGGCGGCTGGAGTCCGACCAGGTCGCCCGGTACCGCCGGGCCGTGGCCGACGACGTCCAGGGCGGCCGACTGCGGGCCGAGGTGGACCGCCTCGCCGCCGGCGGGTGGGAGATCGCCGGTGAGCGGCTCACCCGGGTGCCCAGCGGCTTCGCGGTCGACGGCGACCGCGCCGACCTGCTGCGGCACAGGTCGCTGCACGCGACGCGTCGCTGGGAACCGGCCGAGTGGCTGCACGACTCCCGCGCGCTCGACGAGGTGCGTGCCGCCTGGCGCGATCTCGAGGCGCTCAACGCGTGGTTCGCCGACAACGTCGGTGCCACGACCAAGGAGCCGCGCGCGCGGAGGTGACCCCCCGGGTGACCGCCGTCGTGCCGACCGCACCATCCTGAAGGACGTGCATTCCGCAGATATGCGGGACAGTGCATCCCGCTGAACGACGCGCATTCCGCAGATGTGCGGGAGAGCGCATCCTGCGGAAACGCGACAGGGCCCCAGCAGATGCTGGGGCCCTGTCGGGAATGGTTGTCCGGCGGCGTCCTACTCTCCCACCCCGTCTCCAGGGCAGTACCATCGGCGCTGAGAGGCTTAGCTTCCGGGTTCGGAATGAGACCGGGCGTTTCCCTCTCGCCATGGCCGCCGTAAC
>NZ_JBJGZS010000014.1:0-115803 GCF_054050635.1 Geodermatophilus sp. SYSU D00079
CCCCCCCCCCCCCCCCCCCCCCCCCCCCCCCCCCCCCCCCCCCCCCCCCCCCCCCCCACCCCCCCCCCCCCCCCCCCCCCGCCCCCCCCCCCCCCCCCCCCCGCCCAGGACGGCGGAGAGGGTCTGCGCGGTCTCCCACAGCGCCAGGTGCGCCGGCGCGCCGACGGCCAGCGGGCCCTGCGGGTGCTCGGCGCGCACGGCGTGCCAGCCGCCGTGCGTGGCGGCGTCGAAGGCGTCGAACGGCCGCAGCCCCGAGGCCGGCGTGCGGTGGTCGACGGCGGCGTGCACCGCGCCCCAGGGGTCCATGGGGGTCACCGGGGCGTCGCTGCCCAGCGCCAGCGCGACGCCGGCGTCGGCCAGGTCGGCGAACGGGTTGCAGTCCCGGGCCCGCGCCGGGCCCAGCCGCTCGACGTACATGCCGGCCGGCCCGCCCCACGCCGCGTCGAAGCCGGGCTGGACGCTGGCCACCATCCCCCAGTCGGCCATCCGGTCCACCGCCGAGGGGCCGGCCATCTCCACGTGCTCCAGCCGGTGCCGGCAGGCACGCACCGCGGCGCGGCCCAGGTCGGCCACGACGGCGCCCACGGCGGTGAGCACCTGCTCGACGGCGGCGTCCCCGATGCAGTGGAAGCCGGCCTGCACCCCGGCGCGCGTGCAGGCGCGCACGTGGTGCACCAGGGACGCCGTCTCGAAGCGCAGGCTGCCGGCGGTGTCGGGCCGGTCGGCGTAGGGGGCGGTGAGGGCCGCGGTGTGGGAGCCGAACGCGCCGTCGCAGAACAGGTCGCCGCCGGCGCCGCTGAGCCCCAGCTCGCGCACCACGTCCAGGCCGCCGCGCTCGGCCAGCTCCCCCCAGTACCCCAGGACCAGCGGGCCCGGCTCCCCGGCGGCCAGGGCGAGCAGCCCGGCGAGGTCCTCGGCGCCGGAGACCTCCGGGCCGGCCATCTCGTGCAGGCTGCCGATGCCCAGCGCGGCGGCGGCCGCCCGGGTGGCGCGCTGGGCGGCGCGGCGGCCGGCGGCGTCCACCGCGCCGTAGGCCGCCTGCCGCGCGGCGTGGTGGGCGTCGAGCCGCAGCCGGCCGTCGGGGGCGAAGCCGGGCAGCGCGGCGATGCCCGGCACCCGGTCCAGCAGCGCCGTGGAGACGGTGGCGGAGTGCACGTCGACGCGGGCCAGGTAGGCCGGGCGGTCACCGACGACGGCGTCGAGGTCCGCGCGGGTCAGCCCGCGGCCCTCCGGCCAGCCCGTCTCGTCCCACCCGGTGCCCAGCAGGACCCCGTCCCGCGCTGTCCGGGCGTGGGCCGCCACGGCCGACACCGCCGCCTGCAGGCTCACGCTCGAGTGGAGGTCGAGACCGATCAGCGCGAGTCCGGTGGCGGTGGCGTGCACGTGGGCGTCGACGAACGCCGGGGTGAGCAGGGCGCCCTCCCCGGCGACCACCCGGTCGGCCGGCGCGGCGTCGGCGGCGTCGCCCAGCCAGGCCAGGCGGCCCTCCTCCACGCGCACCGCCCGCCCGGGCCGGTCGCCCACGGTCACGTCGGTGACCAGGACGCTCACCGGTGCACCCGCGGGTCGACCAGCGCCCGCACCCCCGGCGTGGACCGGTACAGGTCCAGGGCCAGGGCCGCGTGCCCCGGCGTGTAGCCGTTCCCGATCAGCATGGTCACGTCCGCCGCCATCCCCTCCGCTCCGAGCGCCGCCTGCGCGAACGACGTCGCCATGGAGAAGAAGACCACGGTGCCCCCGTCGGCCGTGGCGAGGACCGCCCCGTGCTCGGCGCCCGGCGCGTCGACGCACACCACGGTGACCTCGGCCGGGGTGGCGACCGCGGCGGCCACGGCCAGCGGGTCGGTGGCGTCGGCGACGACCACGCGGTCGGCCAGCCCCGCCGCGGTCAGGGCCGCGGCCTCCCGCGCGTCGCGGACCAAACCGGTGAGCTCGGTGGCCCCCGCCGCCCGGGCCGCGGCCAGGCTCAGGCAGCCGGACTTCCCCGCCGCCCCCAGGACGGCCACCGAGCGGGCGCCCGACTCCCGCACCACCCGCGCGGTGGCCGCCGGCGCCCCGCACACGTCGAGGACGGCGAGGGCGACGGCCTCGGGCAGGTCGTCGGGCAGGACCGCGGCGAGGGAGCGGGCGAACAGGATCGCCGTCCCCGCGGCCGGCACCTGCTCGCTGCGGCCGTCCCAGCGGGCGAGGCCGTCGGTGAGGGACAGCGGCGTGAGGGTGAGCGAGACCAGGGTGGCCACCCGGTCGCCGACGGCCAGGCCCAGCGGCGACTCCGGCCCCACCGCGTCGACCACCCCGATGAGCATGCCGCCGGACCCGGTGACCGGGTTCTGCATCTTGCCGCGTGCGGCGACGATGGCCAGCACCGCCGCCCGGACCGCGGCGCCGTCCCCGTGGCAGGACTCCGCCAGCTGCCGGAAGGACGCCGCGTCGAGGTTCAGTCGCTGTACCGCGATCCGCACCTCGTCGGGCCCGATCGCCGGGTCGGCGTCCAGCCGGGCGGCCGCCTGGGGCAGCACACCGGGGGGCTCGAGCACCCGGTGGGCACCCAGGGCCCGGGGCAGCAGTTCCGTGCGTCCTCGCGCGTCCATCGTGGAGAACCTAGCGCCTTTCCCCCGTGGAACGGGAAATCCTCCCGTATGGTCGGCACGAGAGCGGAGATCCGGGAGGCGCCACCGTGCTGGAACAGCCCTACGAGTACACCGCCCGTGCCCTCGCCGAGCCCGACTGGCGTCGGCTGCCCGGCTTCGCCGACGTGACCGCCGAGCAGTGGCGCAGCGCCCAGTGGCAGCGCGCGCACTGCGTGAAGAACGTGCGGCAGCTGTACGGCGTCTACGGCGACCTGCTCGACGAGGCCTTCTACGCCGACGTCGCCGCCGACCAGGCCGGCCGCGCCACGATGTCGCTGCTGCTGCCCCCGCAGGTGCTCACCACGATGGTGCCCGACGCCGTGCCGACCCCCGCGGCCATGCGCGCGGACCCCGTGCGCCGCTACATGCTCCCGGTCGCCTCCGACCGGCTGCCCGGCGACGCGGCCAGCCACCCCTACGCCGCCCGCGACTCCCTGCACGAGCACGAGATGTGGGCCGTCGAGGGGCTCACCCACCGCTACCCCACCAAGGTGCTCGCCGAGCTGCTGCCCACCTGCCCGCAGTACTGCGGCCACTGCACCCGGATGGACCTGGTGGGCAACTCCACCCCGACCGTCGCCAAGCTGCGCTTCGCGGCCCGGCCGGTCGACCGGCACGCCGCCATGCTCGCCTACCTGCGGGCCACCCCCGGGGTGCGCGACGTCGTCGTCTCCGGCGGGGACGTCGCCAACCTGCCCTTCCGCAGTCTCGAGGCGTTCGTCGCCGGGCTGCTGGAGATCGAGTCGGTCCGCGACATCCGGCTGGCGTCCAAGGCGCTCATGGGCCTGCCGCAGCACTGGCTGCAGGACGACGTCGTGGCCGGCATGGCCCGGCTGGCGGCCACCGCCCGGGCGCGCGGGGTGTCCCTCGCCGTGCACACGCACGTCAACGCCGCCCAGTCGGTGACCCCGCTGGTGGCCGAGGCGGCGCAGGCGCTGCTGGCGGCCGGGGTGCGCGACGTGCGCAACCAGGGCGTGCTGCTGCGCGGGGTGAACGCCTCTGCGCCGGCGCTGCTGGACCTGTGCTTCGCGCTGCTCGACGGCGCCGGCATCACCCCCTACTACTTCTACATGTGCGACATGGTGCCCAGCGCCGAGCACTGGCGGGTGTCGCTGGCCGAGGCGCAGACGCTGCAGCACGACCTCATGGGCTACCTGCCCGGCTTCGCCACGCCGCGGATCGTCTGCGACGTGCCCTACGTCGGGAAGCGCTGGGTGCACCAGGTCGCCGAGTACGACCGCGAGCGCGGCATCAGCTACTGGACGAAGAACTACCGCACCGGCATTGAGCGCGACGACGAGGACGCCCTCGACCGCCGCTACACCTACTACGACCCGATCGCGACCCTGCCGGAGAGCGGGCGGGCCTGGTGGCGGGGCCGCGGGGCGTGGGCGGACGGATGGGGCGCCGCCGCCGACCGCGCCGCCGCCGCGTCCCGGGCGGCGTCCCTGGCCGACTGAGCCGACTGAGCCGACTCCCCGTGTCCCGGGTGGCCGCCGCGGGGGCCCCGGGGTAGGCAGGGCAGATGACGGCCGAGGGCGGGGCGCTGCACACCGCCCGGCTGCGGCTGCGGCCGTGGAGCACCGCCCGCGCCGACCTCGCCCGGCTGCTGGACCTCTACGGCCGCGACGAGGTGACCCGCTGGCTGGGGGGTCCCCCGTCGGTGACACCGGTGGAGCTGGTGGCGCGCTGGGCGGCGGTGTCCGCGGCCGGGGAGCGCTCCGGGGTCTGGGCGGTCGAGGTCGCCGCCACCGGCGTCGTCGCCGGCACGCTGCTGCTCAAGCCGCTGCCCGACGGCGTCGGGGAGGTGGAGGTGGGCTGGCACCTGCACCCGGACTCCTGGGGGCACGGCTACGCCACCGAGGCCGCCCGGCTGGTCATCGACCGGGCCTTCGCCGCGGGCCTGCCGGAGGTCTACGCCGTCGTCCGGCCGGGCAACGCGCCGTCCCTGGCGGTGTGCCGCCGGCTGGGCATGGCGCCGCTGGGGCGCATGCGGCGGTGGTACGACGTCGAGCTGGAGGTGTTCCGGCTGATGGCCCCCGTGGTCGTGGACTGAAGGCCCCCTGCCCCCCACCGCGCGCCGGCTCGGTGCAGGGGCCGAGGAGGGGAACCGGCCGGGGCCGTCGCGCTAGCCGGAGGCGCGGCGGCGGGCCAGCACGGCCCGGACACGGGCCACCGGGTGCGGGCGGGGCAGCCGGGTGGCGGTGCCGCGCTCGTCGTGGTGGTCCAGGTGGGTGGCCTCCTCCGGGGTGGGCGCAGTGCCGCCGAGGTGGGCCGGCAGCCACCAGCGGTCCCCGGGGCCAGCGGGCTGCTGCGGGTAGCTGCGCTGCGCCTCGTCGACCAGCGCCTCCATCGCCGCCCGGATCCGCCGCAGCAGCTGCTGGGTCTTCTCCCCCGGCTCGGGGACCAGCGGCTCGCCCAGGACCACGGTGATCGCGACGTCCCGCTTGAGGTCCACGGGGTGGTGCTTGGTGGCCACCCGCTGGCCGCCCCACACCGCGGCGGGGATGACCGGGACACCGGCGTCGATGGCCATGCGCGCGGCGCCGGCCTTGAGCTCCTTGACCGTGAAGCTGCTGCTGATCGTCGCCTCGGGGAAGACCCCCACGACGTGGCCGTCCTTGAGCGCGCGGACCGACGCCTCGAACGCGGCGGCGCCGGCGCGGCGGTCCACCGGGATGTGCTGCATCGCCCGCATGAACGGCCCGGAGAAGCGGTGGGCGAACACCGAGGCCTTGGCCATGAACCGGACCAGGCGCCGCTGGGGCAGGGCGGCCAGCCCGAGGAAGGTGAAGTCCAGGTAGCTGACGTGGTTGCTGCAGATGATCGCCCCGCCGGTGGCCGGCACGTGCTCGGCGCCGCGCACGTCGAAGCGGAAGCGGAACAGCCGGAACACGATCAGGGCCAGCCGGATGACCGCCCGGTAGGGCCGGTCGCGCGGGTCGGGGCGGGGGCCGAAGAGGTCCCTGCGGACGACGTCGCGCCAGCTCGCGGTGTACATGGCCGGACGATAGCCGCCCCCGCGGGACCACGACCCCGGGGCCGCGGTCACCGGTGGGTGACCTCGACGGCGGCCCGCACCACCGCCGCGAGCTCGCCGGTCTGCTCGTGCACCCGCCGCTGGAAGTCGGCCCCGGTGCCGCGCTCGAGCAGGGCGGCGACGCCGTCGGTGACCCGCTGCTCGTCCCCGGCGTCGACCAGCGCCGGCCGGACGTGGTCGAGGAGCGCCCCGAGCACCGCGGCGGCCGGGGCGGGGCGGCCGGTGCCGGGGTGGACGAGGTCGGCGGTGAGGCCGGAGCGGCCGGCCCGCCAGGCGGCGACGCGGACCACCTCGCTGCGGACGGCCGGGGCGGGCACACCGGCCCGCCACTCCCGGGCGGCGGTCTCCACCAGGGCCCGGGCCAGCCCGGCGAGGGTGACGGCGTCCTCCACGCGCAGCGCGACGTCGGCGGTGCGGACCTCCACGGTGGGCCACCGCTCGGACAGGCGGGCGTCGAAGTACACCATCCCGGTGTCCACGATGGTCGCGGTGGCGACCAGGTCGGCGATGAGCCGGTGGTAGGCCGCGGCGTCGGTGAACAGCTCGTTGGGGCCCGAGGAGGGCCACCGGTTCCAGGCCTGGGAGCGGAAGCTGGCGTGCCCGCTGTCGCGGCCCAGCCAGAACGGTGAGTTGGTGGTCACGGCGGTGAGCACCGGCAGCCAGGTGCGGATGCGGTTGAGGACGGCCACCCCCTCCTCGTCGTCCTCGACCGAGACGTGCACGTGGCAGCCGCAGGTCAGCTGCTCCAGGGCGGTGAGCCCGAAGGTCTGCGCCATCTCGGTGTAGCGCTGCCCCGGCGTGGTGACCGGCTCGACCTCGACCGGGGAGCTGGCCAGCGCGGCGACCCGCGCGCCGACGGCGCGGGCGGCGGCGTCGGCCCGCCCGCGCCAGTACCGCAGGTCGGTCAGGACGTCGTCGAGGCCGGCGCAGACGCGGGTGGCGTACTCCAGCTGCTGGGCCTTCAGCTCGGGCACCAGCCCGCCCCGCGCGTCGCCGTCGTGCCCGTCGCCGGCTGCGGCATCATCGGTGCGCTCCCGGTCGGCGCGGTCGTGCTCGGGCACCGTCTCGCCCTCACCCCGACGAGCGGCCACCTCCAGCGCGGCCGGGCCCCGCGGCACCGGCCGCCCGGTGGGGTCCACGACCAGCAGCTCTTCCTCCACGCCCACGGTGCGCACCCGCCCATGATCACCAGGAGCGGGCGCCGCCGCGCGGCGAACCGTCAAGCCGACACGCCGTCGTCCGTTATGCCCAAGTGTCTTGTGGAACAACTGGCCCCTGCGGCGCCGTTGCCCTTCCTCCTCGCGCCGCACGGGCCTCGCGCGTCGCTGCTCCGGCGCCGGAGGCGCCGCCGGGGACGACGGCGGGTGCCCACGGCACAGAGGTGTTGTTATGTTGGGGATAACGGTAGGATGGCGTCATGACTGGTCCGTGGCAGTCGCCGCTGCCGTCGATGCCGGCTCCCCCCGCCGAGCGCTCCTGGCAGCGGCTGCGCCCGCCCGAGGGGTACGAGGTCCAGTGGCGCCGGCTGATCGAGGCCGCCCTCGAGCTGGGGCTGGGCCCCGACGCCCTCGCCGAGGAGGGACTGGACCCGATCGCCGCCGCCCGGGGCTGGAAACCGGCCACCGTCGCGCTCTACAGCAAGGTGGCCCGCTACGGCGGGGTGGCCCTGCCGACGGTGCGCACGCCGGAGCCGGAGCCGCCCACGCTGGAGCTGCGCCCCCTCACCCGGGTCCGCAGCGACGACCCCGAGCACCTGCGCACCGTCGCCTGGTGCGCCCTGGCGCTGAACTGGCCGGCCACCGTGGGCCAGTTCCGGGCCCTGCGCCGGGAGCAGGTCCACGCCACCGCCCGCCGCCTGGTGGTCCGCACCGACGACGGCGAGTGGTCCGTGCCCGGCGCGCTCACCGCCTGGCACGCCTGGGAGGCCCGCCGCGCCCGCTTCCCGGCCCTCGCCGACAGCCCGTGGGTGCTGCCGGCCCTGCGCCGCGGCCCCGGCCTGGCCTCGGCCGTCGGTGGCCAGCTGTCCACCCAGGCGCTGCAGGTGACCTTCGCCAAGCACGCCGTCCGCACCGCCCACCACCTGCGGCTGACCGCGCCCCCCTCACGCCGGGAGCAGGCCGAGGCGCTGGCGGTGGCCTACCTGACGCTGTCCTACGACTCCTACCGCCGGCTCGCCCTCGCGGCCGGCGCCGCCCCGGTCGCCGCCCGCGGCGCGGTCCGGGCCCAGCGCACCGTGGCCCGCTCGGCGCGGCGGGCCGACTGACCGGCGCGGATCAGAGCAGCGCCAGCTGCTCCGGTGCCGCCGGGCGCACCGCTGCGGCGCGGGCACCGGGCACCGCCGGGCCACCCGTCCCGCCCCGCGCCGGGGGCAGGCTGCCGGTCGGGAAGTCGCTGTGCTCGTCGCCCGGGATGCCGGCGGCCGGGGCACCCGCGCCGCGCGCCGCTCCCCCGCTGCGCCGGTCCAGCCCGTGCGCCGCCAGCAGCGGGGCGACCCGGCCGGCCAGCCAGCGCCGGTACTCCGGCGCCACGGCCGCCCCCCGGCGGTACAGCTGCCGGTAGCGGGGCACCAGCTGCGGGTGCTCGCGGGCCAGCCAGGCGGAGAACCACTCCCGCGCGCCCGGCCGCAGGTGCAGCGGGACGACGGTGACGCCGCTGGCGCCGGCCTCGGCGATCGCCGCGATGGTCGCCTCCAGGTCCGCCCGGCGGTCGGTGAGGCCGGGCAGCACCGGTGCGAGGAACACCCCGCAGGACAGCCCGGCGTCGGTGATGGCGCGCACCAGCTCCAGCCGGGCCCGCGGGCCGGGCACCCCGGGCTCCAGCGACTCGTGCAGCTCCTGGTCGAGGATCGCCATGGACACCCCCAGCCCGATCGGGACGTCGCGGGACGCGGCGGCCAGCAGCGGGAGGTCCCGCCGCAGCAGGGTGCCTTTCGTCAGGACGGAGAACGGCGTGCCGGACCCGGCCAGCGCCGCGATCACCCCCGGCATCAGCCGGTACCGGCCCTCGGCCCGCTGGTAGGGGTCGGTGTTGGTGCCCAGCGCCACGTGCTCCCGCCGCCACGACGGCCGCGCCAGCTCCCGGCGCAGCACCTGCGCGACGTTGGTCTTCACCACGACCTGGGAGTCGAAGTCCCGCCCGGGGTCCAGCTCCAGCCACTGGTGCGTGCCACGGGCGTAGCAATAGAGGCACGCGTGGGAGCAGCCCCGGTAGGGGTTGATCGTCCAGCGGAACGGCATGGCGGACGGACCGGGCACCTCGTTGAGCGCGCTCCTGCTGCGCACCTCGTGGAAGGTCAGCCCCGGGAACTCCGGCACCTGCACGCTGCGCAGCAGGCCCCGCAGGGTGGGCATGCCCGGCAGCGTCGCCGGGTCGGCGGCGTCGATCCGCTGCGCGTCCCATCGCATGCCGCCATCCGAACACACGTTCGAAGACGTGTCCAGGCGGGGGCCCGCCGGGTCGGTCCACGCCCCCGGTGGCCTACGGGGCCGGGGGCTGCGCGCCGGCCGGGACGACGTCCATCCGGGCCACCAGGTCGCCGCGGAAGGCGTACACGTGCCGCACGGTGGCCCGGGACAGCACGCCGCCGTCGGGTCCCCGCACCACGAGCGCGACGTCGACGGCGACCCGGCCGTCGGGCAGCTCGGTGGTGCGCAGCGGGCGCACCGACAGCGAGATCTGCGTCCACTGCCGGCGCCAGTAGTCCGCCACCGCCGCGCGCCCGACGACCCGGCCGCCCTCCCAGCCGTTGGGCCAGTCCACGTCCTCGGTCATCGCCGCCGTCACCGCCGCGACGTCGCGGGCGGCGAAGGCGGCGTACAGCCGGTCGAGCCGGTCCCCGGCACCCTCGCGGCTCACAGCGGCGGGCGGTCCTCGTAGAAGGTGGAGAGCACCACCGTCGTCCGCGTCGTGACGTTGGCCGCCGCGCGGATCTTCTGCAGCAGCGCCTCCAGGGCGTCGGGTGAGGCGACCCGCACCTTGAGGATGTAGCTCTCCACCCCGGCGACGGAGTGGCAGGCCTCGATCTCGGTCAGGTGCGCCAGGCGGGACGGGGCGTCGTCGGGCGCGGCGACGTCGATGGGCGTGATGGACACGAACGCCGTCAGCCCCCGCCCGAGCGAGGCCGCGTCGACCTTGGCGTGGTAGCCGGTGATCAGGCCGCGCTGCTCGAGCCGGCGCACCCGCTGGTGCACCGCGGACACCGACAGCCCGACCCGCTCGGCCAGCTCGGTGTAGCTGGCCCGGCCGTCGCGGGCCAGCGCGGCCAGCAGCGCCCGGTCGACGTCGGCCGAGGCGGTGGGCGGGCTCCCGCCGCCGGGCTCAGCCGCCGAGGGTGAGGAGCTCACGCGGACCCTCGTTGACGCTCACCACGCCGTCCTCGGTGCAGACGACGATGTCCTCGATGCGGGCGCCGCAGCGGCCGGGCAGATAGATGCCCGGCTCCACGGAGAAGGCCATCCCCGGCGCCAGCGGCAGGGCGTTGCCGGCCACGATGTAGGGCGCCTCGTGGGTGTCCAGGCCGATCCCGTGCCCGGTGCGGTGGATGAAGTACTCCCCCCACCCGGCCGCGGTGATCACCTCGCGCGCGGCGGCGTCGACCTGCTCGGCGCTCACCCCGGGCCGGACGGCGGCGGTGGCGGCCGCCTGCGCCTGCTGCAGGACGGCGTACCACTCGGTGACCTCGGCGCCGGGCGCGCGGCCGACGGCGTAGGTGCGGGTGCAGTCGGAGCGGTAGCCGGTGGCGGTCTCCCCGCCGATGTCCACCACCACCACGTCGCCGTTCTCGACGACCCGGTCGGACAGCTCGTGGTGCGGACTGGCGCCGTTGGGCCCGGAGCCGACGATGGTGAAGTCCACGCCGACGTGGCCCTCGGCGAGGATCGCCGCGGCGATGTCGGCGCCGACCTGCGCCTCGGTGCGCCCCACCCGCAGCCACTCCCCCATCCGGGCGTGCACCCGGTCGATGGCGGCGCCGGCGGCGGCCAGCTCGGCGACCTCGGCCGGGGTCTTGACCATCCGCAGCCGGTCGACCACCGGCGCGGCCAGCTCCAGCGCCGAACCGGGCAGCGCCCGCTGCACGCCGAGGGCGTGCTCGGCCCACGTGCGCGAGCCGACCGCGACCCGGGCCGGGGCGGTGCCGAGGCGGGCGGTGGCGGTCCCGGCCAGCAGCGCGAACGGGTCGTCGGTCTCGTCCCAGGCCAGCACGTCCAGGCCCAGGCCGCCGGCGGGGCTGGCGTCGACCATCGGCGCCTCCAGCCGGGGGACGACGAGGAACGGCTCGCCGCGCCGGGGCACCGCGAGCGCGGTGAGCCGCTCCATCGCGTGGGCGTGGTAGCCGCACAGGTAGCGCAGGTCGGAGCCGGGGGTGACCACGAGCAGGTCGATGCCGAGCTCGGCGGCCACCGCGCGGGCGGTGTGCACCCGGTCGACGGTCACCAGCGGCCCGGACGGGGAAGAGGTCGGCACGGACCGCAGACTAGCTCCGCGCACCGGAACCCCTCCCGGCCGTTACCGTCGCCGGCTGTGACGACGATGCTGCTGGACGCGGCCAGCCTCTACTTCCGGGCCTTCTACGGCGTGCCCACCAGCGTGACCTCGCCCGACGGCCGCCCGGTCAACGCCGTGCGCGGGTTCCTGGACATGACCGCCCGGCTGGTGACCACCCACGCCCCCGAGCGGCTGGTGGCCTGCTGGGACGACGACTGGCGCCCGGCCTTCCGCGTCCAGGCCCTGCCCTCCTACAAGGCGCACCGGGTCGCCCCCGAGGGGGGCGAGGAGACCCCCGAGGAGCTCGGCCCGCAGGTGCCGGTGCTGGTGGAGGTGCTCGCCGCGGCCGGCCTGGCCCGGGTGGGCGCCCCCGGCTACGAGGCCGACGACGTCATCGGCACCCTCGCCGAGCGGGCCGCGGGCCCGGTGGACGTCGTCACCGGCGACCGCGACCTGTTCCAGCTGGTGGACGACGCGCGGCGGGTGCGGGTGCTCTACACCGCCCGCGGGATCACCGACCTGGAGCTGGTCGACGAGGCGGCGGTGACCGCGAAGTACGGCATCCCGGGGCGGGCCTACGCCGACTTCGCCGTCCTGCGCGGTGACCCCAGCGACGGCCTGCCGGGCGTGGCCGGCATCGGCGCCAAGACCGCGGCCGCGCTGATCACCGAGTTCGGCGACCTGGCCGGCATCCGGGCCGCCGCGGCGCGCACCGTCGTCCCCCGGGCGCCGCTGACCGCGGCGGTCCTGAAGAAGCTGCACGCCGGGGCGGACTACCTCGACGCCGCGCCGGTGGTGGTCGCCGTGGCCCGCGACATCGACCTGCCGCCGGTCGCCGACGAGCTGCCGCGCCGGCCGGCCGACCCGGACGCGCTGGCCGCGCTGGCGGCCGCGCACGGCATCGAGTCCTCGGTGCGGCGGCTGGGCGCGGCGCTGGGCTGGCCGGCCGACGCCACGGTCTGACCAGGGCCCCACGGCGCGGGCCGGCGCGGCGGGGGCCGCCTCAGATCTCGTCCCAGGTGTACTCGGCCAGCACGACGTTGGTGATGCGGATCTCCAGGGTGACGTCCTCGCCGTCGGCGGTGGTGCCCGAGCACTCGTAGACCGCGTCGGCCTCCACGGTCATCTCCGCGGGGCAGTCGAGGTCGATCGCCACGCCGGCCCGCTCCTCGAACTGCGCCGCGACGTCGCGCTCGACCGCGGAGCGGTCCAGCACCGTGTCGCCCATCACCCGGGCGAGGACGACGGCGAGGACGAGCAGCGCCGCGAGGGTGGCCAGGCCGAGGTAGAGACGCAGCCGCGACCTGCGGGGCGCGGTCGCGCCGCCGGACGGGGGCGGCCCCCAGGGCGGCTGCTGGCCGGGCGCCGGGCCGTACTGGCCGGGCGGCGGCCCGTACGGACCGGGCGGCCCGTAGGGACCGGGGGCTGCGTACTGGCCCGGGGCGCCGTAGGGGCCCGGCGGCCCGGGGTGCCCGTACTGCCCCGGGGCGCCGTACGGGCCCGGCGGCGGCCCGTAGGGCCCCGGCTGCTGCCCGTAGGGGCCCGGCGGTGGGCCGTACGGCCCCGGCGTACCGCCGCCCTGGGGTGGGTTGGTCATCGTCGCTCCCGGTGGCGGAGGGGGCCCGGTGACGGCGCGTCACGGGCGGGGGGATTGTGCACCGCGCCGGGCGCCCGGACGGCGGTGCGGCGCGCCGGTCAGCCGCCCACCGCGACCGCCACCACACCGCGCCGCACCCGCTCCACGGCCCGCCGGGCCGTCGCGGCCACCGGATCCTCGGCGCCCTTGGCCAGCTGGTCGAGCAGGTCGATGAGCTGGCGGGCCCAGCGCACGAAGTCCCCGCCGGAGAGCTCCGTGCCGGCCTGCTCGGCGCCGGCCAGGACCCGGTCGAGGCTCTGCCCGTCGGCCCAGCGGAAGGCCGCCCAGGCGAAGCCGAGGTCCAGGTCGCGGGTGCCCGGGACGCCGTGGTCGAGCTCGACGTCCTGCAGCCGGGCCCGGATCCGCCGCATCTCGGCGATCGCGGCGGCCACCTTCCCCGCCGGCACGGCGGGCTGGCTGGGGTTGTCCCGCCGTGCCTCGAACACCAGCGTGGACACCGCCGCGGCCAGCTCGGCCGGCGTGAGGCCCCGCCACACCCCGGCGCGCAGGCACTCGGCGACCAGCAGGTCGGCCTCGGACCAGATGCGGGCCAGCCGGCGCCCGTCGTCGGTGACCACGGGGACGTCGTCGACCGCCGGCACGGCCTCGGTGTCGGCGGGCACCAGCGGGGCGACCTCGGGCACCAGGTAGCCCAGCTCCTCCAGGACGTCGCAGGTGCGGTCGAACTGCCGGGTGAGCGAGCCGGTGCGCTCGGCCATCCGGCGGTGGGTGGCCTCGGCCTCCCGGACGGCGCGCAGCCAGCGCTCGGCGGCCCGCACCCGCTCCTCCCGGTCGGGCAGCCCGTGCACCGGGTGCGCCCGCAGCGCCCGCCGCAGGTCGGCCAGCACCGGGTCGTCGGCCGCGGCCGAGCGCTGCTTGACCCGCCGCGCGCCGAGGTCGTGCTCCACGCGGGCGTTGCGCAGGGTGGCGGCGAGGTCGCGGCGGGCGTGCGGGCTGCGGTGGTTGAAGTTCTTGGGCACCCGCACCCGGGCCAGCGCGGTCACCGGCGTCGGGAAGTCCACCGAGCCGAGCCGGCCGGCCCACTTGTCCTCGGTGAGCACCAGCGGCCGGGGCTCGGCGAGGTCGGTGATGCCGGGGTCCAGGACCACGGCCAGCCCCTGCCGCCGTCCCTGGGGGACGCGGATGACGTCACCGGGGCGCAGCGCGGCCAGGGCGTCGGCGGCCTCCACCCGGCGCCGGGCCTGCGAGTCGCGGGAGAGCTCCTTCTCCCGGTCGGCGATCTGCTGGCGCACCATCGCGTACCCGCCGACGTCGCCGTGCTCGGAGTGCATCTCGGCGGCCCACCGCTCGGCGTCCTTCTCGTGCCGGGCGGCGGCGCGGGCCAGGCCCACCACGGAGCGGTCGGCCTGGAACTGGGCGAAGGAGGAGGCCAGCAGCTCCCGCGCCCGTGCCCGGCCGAACGAGCCGACCAGGTTGACGGCCATGTTGTAGCTGGGCCGGAACGACGAGCGCAGCGGATAGGTGCGGGTGCTGGCCAGCCCGGCGACCACCGAGGGGTCCATGCCCGGCGCCCAGACGACGACCGCGTGCCCCTCCACGTCGATGCCCCGGCGGCCGGCCCGGCCGGTGAGCTGGGTGTACTCCCCCGGCGTCACGTCGACGTGCGCCTCGCCGTTCCACTTGACCAGCCGCTCGAGGACGACGGTGCGGGCGGGCATGTTGATGCCCAGCGCGAGGGTCTCGGTGGCGAACACCGCCTTGACCAGGCCGCGGACGAAGCACTCCTCGACGGTCTCCTTGAACGCCGGCACCAGGCCGGCGTGGTGCGCGGCCAGCCCGGCCAGCAGGCCCTCCCGCCACTCCCAGAAGCCCAGGACGTGCAGGTCCTCCTCCGGCAGCGACCCGGTGCGCTCGTCGATGATCGCGGCGATCTCG
This sequence comes from Geodermatophilus sp. SYSU D00079, assembly GCF_054050635.1. NCBI lineage: Bacteria > Bacillati > Actinomycetota > Actinomycetes > Geodermatophilales > Geodermatophilaceae > Geodermatophilus > Geodermatophilus sp. SYSU D00079. Next base: position 14,687 of record NZ_JBJGZS010000014.1, read on the forward strand.
GCGCGCTCGCGCTCGTCGGTGAGCCGCAGACCGGCCCGCAGGCACTGGTCGACGGCGGCGTCGCAGCCGTTGCGGCTGAACACGAAGGTGATCGCCGGCAGCAGGCCGGCCCGGTCGAGGCGCTCGATGACGTCGGGGCGCGCCGGCGGGCGGTACCGCGGCTTGTGCCAGTCCCGCTCCCGGCGGGAGCCGCCGTTGCCCCCGCCCCAGGTGTCGATCCGCCGCTCGTACTCCCGCACGTACCGGACCAGCTCCGGGTCCACCACGCTCGCGCCGCGGTCGCGGGTGGACAGCAGCCGCGGCGTGTCCCCCTGCTCGGCGGCGTGCGCGGCCGGGCGCAGCGAGAACAGGTCGAACACCCGGTTGCCGACCAGCATGTGCTGCCACAGCGGGATCGGCCGCACCTCGCTGACCACGACCTTCGTGTGGCCGCGCACGGTGACCAGCCAGTCGGCGAACTCCTCGGCGTTGCTCACCGTGGCCGACAGCGACACCAGGGTCACCGACTGCGGGAGGTGGATGATCACCTCCTCCCAGACCGCGCCGCGGAACCGGTCGGCCAGGTAGTGCACCTCGTCCATGACGACGTAGCCGAGGCCGGCGATCGCCGGGGACTCCGCGTAGAGCATGTTGCGCAGCACCTCGGTGGTCATCACGACCACCGGTGCGTCGCCGTTGACGGCGTTGTCCCCGGTGAGCAGGCCGACCCGGTCCTCCCCGTAGCGCTCGACCAGGTCGTTGTACTTCTGGTTGCTCAGCGCCTTGATCGGGGTGGTGTAGAACGCCTTGCGGCCCTCGGCCAGCGCCTTGTGCACGGCGAACTCGCCGACGACGGTCTTGCCGGCGCCGGTGGGCGCGCAGACCAGGACGCCGGCGCCCTCGTCGAGCGCCTCGCAGGCCTCCACCTGGAACGGGTCGAGGGAGAAGGACAACTCGGCGGTGAAGTCGGCGAGCGTCGGGTGGGCACTGCGCCGCCGGGCAGCCGCGTACCGCTCAGCGGGGCTGGACATGTCTCCACGTTAGGCGTGTCCGCTCCGGTCGGCGCGTCCGACCCTCGATGCGGCCGTGTTGGGGATAACGGTTGTTCGACGGGCGGAGCGCCCCGGTGGTGCCGGCCCCCGTCATCCGGCCGCCTCGCCGGTGCCGCGCCCGGACGGTGCCCCCGGGGGTCACGGCCCCGGCCGGTCGCCCGTGGTCCGGTGGGCCCGGGGACCCCGGCCGGTCACCGTCGGACCCGGCTCAGCGGCCGGTGCCCGCCACGGCCAGCGCGCCGGGCACGCACACGCTCGTGGCCGGCAGCGGGGTGATCGGCTCCCCGTCGGCGTAGGTGGTCAGCCCCTCCCCCGCCAGCTCCACCCGCGCGGCCCGGTGCACGCTGACCGCCGGGTGCTCGACGTGGCTGCCGGCGGTCAGTCGCGGCCGGGTGCGCACCAGCTCCCGCCGCGACACCGGCCCCACCACGGTGACGTCCAGGCGGCCGTCGGTGGGGTCGGCGGCCGGGCAGACCCGCAGCCCGCCGCCGTACCAGGCGGTGTTGCCGACGGCGACCAGCGTCACCGGCAGGGTGCGGGCCGCGCCGTCGAGCAGCAGGGTCACCTCGCGGGGCCGCAGGCGGGCCAGCTCGGCGAGGACCGCGACGTCGTAGCGGCGCGGTCCGCGCGGCCAGCGCAGCCGGTTGGCCCGGTCGGTCACCGCGGAGTCGAAGCCGCAGCACAGCACGGTGGCCCACCAGCGCCCGCCGGTGCGCCCGGCGTCGAGGGTGCGCACCGCGCCGGCCCGCAGGTCCTCGGCGGCCGCCCGCGCGGCGGCCACCGGATCGGCCGGCGTCCCGAGGGCGAGGGCGAGGTCGTTGCCGGTCCCGGCCGGGACGACGGCCAGCGGGGTGCCGGTGCCCGCGACGGCCTGCAGCCCGGCGTGCGCCGCGCCGTCCCCGCCGACGGCCACCACCGCGGCGGCCCCGGCGGTGACCGCCGCGGCCGCCTGCGCCTCGGCGTCGGCGCGGGTGGTGGCCGGCAGCACCCGCGGGTCCAGCCCGGCGGTGCGCAGGGCGGCGAGCACCGGGCCGACTGCCCGGCGGGCCCGGCCCCGGCCCGCGGCCGGGCTGAGCAGGACCGCGACGCTCAGCGGGACGAGCGGACCGTCGGGCCCTCGACCGGCTGGTCGTCCTCCCGGCGCAGGTCGTCGATCGGCGTGGGCGCGGCGTCGAGGGGTGAGGCCTCGTCGTCGGACAGACCGTGGAAGTGCTCGACGGCCGCGCGCTTGGCCCGGCGGCGGTCGACGATGCGGGCGATCTGGATGGCCAGCTCGAACAGCACGATCATCGGCCCGGCCATGGCCAGCATCGTGAACGGGTCCTGGGTGGGGGTGACGAAGGCGGCGAAGACGATGGTGAGGAAGAAGATCCACCGCCGGGACCTCTTCAGCGCCTGGTAGCTGAGGACGCCGACCAGGTTCAGCGCCACCGCCACCAGCGGCACCTCGAAGGACAGCCCGAACGCGACCAGCAGGCTGATCACGAAACCCAGGTAGAGCTCGGCGGTCAGCTGGAAGGCCACCTCGTCACCGGCCAGGGTGAGCAGCAGCTCCAGGCCCTTGCGCAGGGTGATGTAGGCCAGCACCGAGCCGAGGGCGAACAGCGTGGTCGAGGCGGCCACGAAGCCGACGGTGTAGCGCTTCTCGTTGCGCTTGAGGCCGGGAGTGACGAACGCCCACAGCTGGTAGAGCCAGAACGGCGAGGAGAGCACCGCGCCGGCGATGAACGCGATCTTCAGCCGCAGCAGCACGCCGCCGAAGACGTCGAGGACCACCAGCCGGCAGTCGCCGTCCTGCTGCAGCCGCAGCTCCCCGGGCAGCGCGCAGTAGGGCTCGGTGAGGAAGGACAGCAGCCCGTGGTCGTACCAGAGGAACCCGACGACCGTCCCCAGCCCGAGGAACAGCAGCGCCTTGGCGACGCGGTTGCGCAGCTCGGTGAGGTGCGCGATGAGCGTCATCGTCGCCGCCGCGTCACGCGGCGGGCGGCGTCGCCGCAGGCGGGACCGTCGCAGGCCGTCGTCGCTCATCGTGGTGCCGGTGCGGGAGGGGTCAGCGGGTGCTGTCGCTGCGCCGGGCGGCGCGGGCGCGCAGCTCGGCGGCCCGGGCCTCCGCGGCCAGCGCCTCGGCCTCGAGGGCGGCGGCGTCCGGACCGGCCGGCGGCAGCACCTCACCGCGGACGGCGGTGGTGGCGGCGTCCTTGGTGCGGACGTCGTCGTCCTTCATGCCCTTCATCTCGCCCTTGAAAATGCGCAGCGAGCGCCCGAGCGAACGCGAGGCGTCCGGCAGCTTCTTGTAGCCGAAGAGCAGCAGGATGGCCAGGATGATCAGGCCGATCTCCAGGGGGCCGAGTCCGGCCATGACGGTCCTCCAGGGGTGGGGTGGGCGTCTTCGATGCTACGTGGCCGGACCGGGTGTGCATCCCCCGCAACCGGGGGGTCGCAGGGTGAGATCAGGGTGAACGCTGGGTGTCGGCGGCCCGCGCGGCGCTCGCCTGCACCTGGGCGAGGACGGGGCGCACCTCCTGCTGCAGGGCCTCCAGCTCGCGGCGCAGCCGGTTGGCCGCACCCAGCAGGCCGTACAGCAGCGCGCCCAGGACCACGACGGCGAGGACGGCGACGGCGATCCAGACCACCAGCAGCAGCACGGCGCCGACCCTAGTCCCCGGCCCCGGGCGGCCGCGGCGGCTGCACCCCGTAGCGCTCCAGCGCCGCGCGGGCGTCGGCGGCGACGGCCGCGGCCAGCCCGGCGGGCTCCTCGACGGTCGCCGCGCCGCCCAGCGAGGCGACCAGCCGCCGCGCCCAGGCGACGTCGGCGGTGCGGACGGCGACGGCGAGACCGCCGGGCGGGTCGTCGACCTCGCGGACGTCCTCCACCGCGTAGTACTCGGCCACCCAGCGGGCGGTGCGGGCCAGCCGCAGCCGCACCACCGGCGCGTCCGGCCCGGGCTGGTAGATGCCGGCGTCGACGTCGCGCAGGTGCACCCCCTCGGGCGGGGCCGCGGGCTCGTCGAGGACGACGACGTCGTCGACCCGGTCCAGGCGGAACAGCCGCAGCCCCTCGGCGCGGCGGCACCAGGCCTCCAGGTACCACCGGCCGTCGACCAGCAGCAGCCGCAGCGGGTCGACGGTGCGCTCGGTGCGCTCGTCCCGGGTGGGCACGTAGTAGTGCAGGTGCAGCGCCCGCTTGCGCTCCAGCCCGTCGCGGACGACGGCGAGTGCCTGCTCGCGGGCGTCCACCGACAGCGCCACCGGCGTGACCCGCTCCCCGGCGTGCCCCGCGGCGGCCGACACCTTCGCCAGCGCGCGGCTGACCGCCTCCCGCTCGGCCAGGCCGGGCAGCTCCAGCAGCGTGCGCAGCGCCACCACCAGGGCGACCGCCTCGTCGGTGGTCAGCCGCAGCGGGCGGACCATGCCCGCGGTGAAGGTGACCCGCACCCGGTCCCCCTCGAAGGCCAGGTCGATGAGGTCCCCGGGGCCGTAGCCGGGCAGGCCGCACATCCACAGCAGCTCGAGGTCGCGGCGCAGCTGCCGCTCGGGGACGCCGAAGTCGCGGGCCACCTCGGCCAGCGGCACCCCCTCGGGGCGGGCGGTCAGGTAGGGCACCAGCGCGAGCAGCCGGGTCATGCGCTCGGTGGTGGTGGGCGCGGTCATGCCATCGCCGCCAGCCGGGTCAGCCGCTCGACCACCGCGTCGCGCACCGCGGCCGGCGCCTCGACCACGACGTCGGGACCGTAGGCGGCCAGCTCGTCGGCCAGCCGCGCCGGATCGGTGGTGCGCACCTGCAGGCGGTCCTCGACCTGACCGTCGCCGGCGTCGGCCGGGCCCAGCGGCACGGCGTGCCGGCGCAGCCCGATCGCCGTCCCCGGCCGGGCCCGCACCACCACCAGCTGCTCCTCCCCGGTGGACTGGCCGGCCACCATGGCGGCGAGGTCGACGTCCTCCGGCGGTTCGAAGGCACCGGCCGGGCCGGTGGCCCGGGGCAGGCCGACGACGCGGGACAGGCGGAACACGCGGGGCGCCTGCCGGTCGAGGTCCAGCCCGCCCAGGTACCAGCGGCCGTGCCAGGCCACCACGCCCCACGGCTGAACGTGCCGGCGGGTGGGCGCGTCCTCGTCGGGACGGCGGTAGTCGAACTCGATCACCCGCCGGTCGCGGGCCGCGACGTAGCAGGGTTCGAAGGCCGGCTCGTCGGAGTCCAGGCGGGGCCGCAGCGGGATCGAGCGGCCGCTGTCGACGTCCACGCCCGCGGCCTTGAGCTTCACCAGGGCGCTCTGCGCGGCCCCGGCCAGCTGCGCGGACTCCCACAGCCGCAGCGCCAGGCCGACCGCGGCGGCCTCCTCCCCGGTGAGCGTGATCTCGGGCAGCTCGTAGTCGGCGCGGGCGATCCGGTAGCCGTCCTCGGTGTCGAAGACGCTGGTGCGGCCGGTCTCCAGCGGCACGCCCATCTCGCGCAGCTCGGCCTTGTCCCGCTCGAACATCCGCTTGAACGCCTCGTCGGCGCGGGCGGTGCCGTCGTCGGGCTCGTACCCGGGCACCGTGGCCCGGATCCGCGCCGCCGTCACGTACTGCCGGGTGCCGAGCAGGGCGATGACCAGGTTCACCAGCCGTTCTGCCCGCTTCGCCGCCACGCGCCCAGGCTAGTCACCGCGGCGCCGGGTGGGGTGGGCCGACCAGCAGCACGGCGCCCCGCGAGGGGCCTGGTTAGCCTGCCCGCGTGGGGGAAGCGACGTCGATGCAGCAGCGGATCCGGTGGCGGCGTGGGACGGTGACCGCCCTGGGGCGGTCCTGGCGGGACGCCCAGGAGCTCACCGTGCAGGTCCCGGACGACGGTGAGGTGCGGGCGCTGGCGCACCCGTCGCTGGTGGGCCTGCCCGAGGTGGGCGACACGGTGCTGCTCAACACCACCGCCTGGGCGCAGCGCCTGGGCACCGGCGGGTACGCCCTCGTCGTCGCCGTCCCCGACCGGCTGCCGCCGGACCCGGAGGGGCCCGGGCACCTGGTCAAGGCCCGGTACACACCGCTGCAGGTGACCGTGCGGGGCGTCGACGAGCAGGACACCGACTCCCACGACACCATCGCCGAGGCCGAGGACCTCGCCGGCATGCCGGTCGTCGTCGCCGACCTGCACTCGGCGCTGCCCGCGGCGCTCATCGGGGTGCTGGCCACCGACCCCGACCTGCGGGTCGCCTACGTGATGACCGACGGCGGGGCGCTGGTCGCGGGTTTCTCCCGCACCCTGTCGGCGCTGGCGCCGTCCCTGGCCGGCGTGGTGACGGTGGGCCAGGCGTTCGGTGGCGACGTGGAGGCGGTCACCCTGCACACCGGGCTGCTGGCGGCCCGGCACGTGCTGGGCGCCGACGTGGCGATCGTGACCCAGGGGCCGGGCAACCTCGGCACCGGGACGCCGTGGGGCTTCTCGGGGGTGGCCGCCGGTGAGGCGTGCAACGCGGTGTCGGTGCTGGGCGGGCAGCCGGTCGGGGCGCTGCGGATCTCCGACGCCGACCCGCGCCCGCGCCACCGCGGCGTCTCCCACCACTCGCTGACCGCGTTCGGCCGGGTGGCGCTGGCCGGGGTCACGCTGGTGGCGCCGCGCGGGCTCGGGTCGGAGCTGGGCGGGCAGGTCGAGGAGGACCTCGCCGGTCAGCCCGAGCGCAACCCGGTGGTGTGGATGGACGTGGACGGCCTGGAGGAGGCGCTGGGGCTCTCCCCCGTGCCCCTGTCGACGATGGGCCGCGGCTACCCCGAGGAGCGGGCGTACTTCCTCGCCGCGGCCGCCGCGGGCCGCTACGCCGCCCTGCGGGTGCCGCTCGACTGATCGGCGACCCACCGGTCGACACCGCGGCCCGGCGCCGCCGCCCACCCGCGAGGAGCGCTGCCGGCACTTCCGCCGGGAGGCCGGCGGCCGCCCGACGTCGGCGCGCGCTCCTCGCGGGCCGGCCACGGCCGGGCCCGCCGGGCTCACATGGACGCGATGAGCTTGTCGACGCGCTCGTCGACGGCCTTGAACGGGTCCTTGCACAGCACGGTGCGCTGCGCCTGGTCGTTGAGCTTGAGGTGCACCCAGTCGACGGTGAAGTCGCGGCGCTTCTCCTGCGCCTTGCGGATGAACTCCCCGCGCAGCCGGGCGCGGGTGGTCTGCGGCGGCACGTTCTTGGCCTCGAACACCCGTGGCTCGTGGGCCACCCGGTCGACCTGGTTGTTGCGCTCCAGCAGGTAGTACAGGCCCCGCTTGCGGCTGATGTCGTGGTAGGCGAGGTCCATCTGGGCGATCCGCGGGTGCGACAGCGGGAGGTCCCGCTTGGCCCGGTACCGCTCGATCATCGTGTACTTGGTCGCCCAGTCGATCTCGCGGTCGATCAGCGACAGGTCACCGGAGTCCACGGCCTTGAGCACCCGCCCCCACAGCTCCAGCATCTGCCGGTGGACCGGGCCGAAGCCCTCCCGGTCGACGAACTCCGCGGCCCGGCTGTGGTACTCGGCCTGGATCTCCAGCGCCGACATCTCCCGGCCGTTGGCCAGGCGCACCTTGCGCCGTCCGGTCATGTCGTGGCTGATCTCCCGGATGGCGCGGATCGGGTTCTCCAGCGCCATGTCCTTGATCGGGACGCCGGCCTCGATCATCCGCAGCACGAGGTCGGTGACGGCCACCTTCAGCAGGGTCGTCGTCTCGTTCATGTTGGAGTCGCCGACGATGACGTGCAGCCGCCGGTAGCGCTCGGCGTCGGCGTGCGGCTCGTCGCGGGTGTTGATGATCGGCCGGGACCGGGTCGTGGCGCTGGAGACGCCCTCCCAGATGTGCTCGGCGCGCTGGCTCACGCAGTAGATCGCCCCGCGCGGGGTCTGCAGCACCTTGCCCGCGCCGACGACGATCTGCCGGCTGACCAGGAACGGGATCAGCACGTCGGCCAGCCGGCTGAACTCCCCGTGCCGGCCCACGAGGTAGTTCTCGTGGCAGCCGTAGCTGTTGCCGGCCGAGTCGGTGTTGTTCTTGAACAGGTAGATGTCGCCGGTGACGCCCTCCTCGGCCAGCCGCTGCTCGGCGTCGACCAGCAGGCCCTCGAGGATCCGCTCCCCGGCCTTGTCGTGGACGACGAGCTCGGTGAGGTCGTCGCACTCCGCGGTGGCGTACTCGGGGTGGCTGCCCACGTCGAGGTAGAGCCGGGAGCCGTTGCGCAGGAACACGTTGGAGCTGCGCCCCCACGACACCACGCGGCGGAACAGGTAGCGGGCGACCTCGTCCGGGGACAGCCGACGCTGCCCGCGGAAGGTGCACGTGACGCCGTACTCGGTCTCGATCCCGAAGATCCGTCGTTCCACGATCCGACTCTAGGCGCCGGAACCGACACTGGCCCCTTCTCGGCGCCCCGTGCCGGGACCGGGCCGGCCTCCCTGCCCCACCGGCGCACGGCGGGGCAGGGAGGCCCTCGCTCAGGTGGTGGGGGCCTGTCCCCCGCTGCCGGCGGTGCCCCCGGTGTCGGGGGCCGCCGGGTCGCCCAGCCCGGCCGGCGCGCCGGGCTGCGGCGTGCTGGGGGCGTGCGAGGCGGTGTGCGGCTCCTCGACGGTCTCGGCGGCGGACTCGTCCCCCCGGTCGAGCAGGGTGCGCAGGGCGGCGCCGACGACCCGCCGGAACGCCCGCTTGGGCCGGCGGCGGTCGAGGACGGCCACCTCCAGCTGCTCGGCCGACAGCAGGGCCGGCCCGCCGTTGCCGGCGCTGGTGGCCGGACTGACCGCGGACAGGGCCTGCACGCCGACCTTGAGCGCCTCGGCGAGGCTCATACCGGGCAGGAAGTGCTCGCGCAGGTGGGTGCTGACCGCCTCGGCCTGGCCGCCCATCACGACGAAGTCCGGCTCGTCGACGACCGAGCCGTCGAAGGTGAGCCGGAACAGCTGGTCGGACTCGGGGGTGTCGCCGACCTCGGCGACGCACAGCTCCACCTCGTAGGGCTTCATCTGCTGGGTGAAGATCTCCCCGAGCGTCTGCGCGTAGGCGTTGGCGATCACCCGGCCGGTGACGTCGCGGCGGTTGTAGGAGTAGCCGCGCACGTCGGCCAGGCGCACCCCGGCGACCCGGAGGCTCTCGAACTCGCTGTAGCGGCCCACCGCGGCGAAGCCGATCCGGTCGTAGAGCTCCCCGACCTTGTGCAGGGTGGAGCTGGGGTTCTCGGCGATGAACAGCACGCCGTCGGCGTAGGTGACGACGGCGACCGAGCGGCCGCGGGAGATGCCCTTGCGGGCGTACTCCGAGCGGTCGCGCATCAGCTGCTCGGGCGAGGCGTAGTACGGCATCGTCATGGCGATCAGCCCTGCCCGTCCGCGGCGGCCCGCTCGTCGGTGATGGTCTTGGCGACGGCGGCGACCTCGTCGTCGGAGAGCCGCAGGGCGCCCTCGGCGTCGACCCGGTAGACGATCGGGTACAGCCGCCGCACCGGGTCGGGGCCGCCGGTGGCCGAGTCGTCGTCGGCGGCGTCGTAGAGCGCCTCCACCAGGGAGCGCGTGGCGGCGTCCTCGGGAAACCCGGGGCGCCAGGTCTTCTTCAGCGAGTTGCGGGCGAACAGCGACCCGGAGCCCACCGCGGAGTAGCCGCGCTCCTCGTAGTTGCCGCCGGTGACGTCGTAGCTGAAGATCCGCCCCGGGCTGGCGCCCTCGGCCGCGTCGAGGTCGAACCCGGCGAACAGCGGGACGACGGCCAGCCCCTGCAGCGCCGCGCCGAGGTTGCCGCGGATCATCTGTGCGAGGCGGTTGGCCTTGCCGTCGAGGGAGAGGGTGAGCCCCTCGATCTTCTCGTAGTGCTCGAGCTCGACCTGGTAGAGCTTCACCATCTCGATGGCGATGCCCGCGGCCCCGGCGATGCCGATGACCGACCAGGTGTCCGCGGGGTAGACCTTCTCGATGTCCCGGCTGGAGATCAGGTTGCCCATGGTGGCGCGCCGGTCACCGCCCATGAGGACGCCGCCCGCGTAGGTGACCGCGACGATCGTGGTGCCGTGCGGGGTGATGTCACCGACCGGGATCTGCGGCACCGGCCGGCGACCGGGCAGCAGGTCCGGCGCGGTGACGGCGAGGAAGTCGGTGAACGAGGAACCCACCCGGTCCAGGTACGCGGGCGAGAACCCGCTGCGGCCGGCTGACGACTCGTTCACGCGTTCCCCTCGCCGGCGCTCGACGAGCGCGTGCCCGGCGTTGCTGTGTCCATGGGTGAGCTCGCGAGCTCCCTCACGTATCCGCCTCTCCCGCCGTGTCCTGCCGGCGTGACCCGCTGGTCCGCCCGGTGCTGCGCGTGCTGCCCGGACGTCGCTGCGACCCTACCGGCGGGCTCCCCGGGCGGCTGGCCGTGCCCGGAGCGGTGCCCGCGGACTCCTCCTGGAGCCGGTCGAACGCCTGACGCCGGCGGTGGGACTCCACGTGCCAGGCTGCCACGTGCAGCAGGTACGGGTCGTCCCGGAACCGGCCGAGGCTCCCGGTGCCGTGGGAGCACAGCAGCACGCGGACCGCGCCGGTCTCGTGGTCGACGTGGAGGGCCGGGGCCGCGCGACGGGGGGCGCGCATCCCGCCCTGCGCCGCCGTGCGTGCGTCCTGCAGGAGGAGCTGGGACCGTCCGGCCGCGTCCGGTCGCGTGTGGACTCCTCGGCCGGCCTCAGCTCACCGCCGTCCTCGCAGGACTCCTCGGGGACCGCTCCGGACGGACCGCCAGGACGGCTCTACTGGCCGCCCTTCTGCACGTAGGACCGGACGAACTCCTCGGCGTTCTCCTCGAGCACCTCGTCGATCTCGTCCAGGATGGAGTCGACGTCCTCGGTCATCTCCTTGTGGCGCTCGGCGACCTCGGTGTCGACCGAGGCCTCGACCTCGTCGGTCTCCTCGCGGGTGCGGGTGGCCTTCTGCTGCCCGCCGGTGTCCCTCGTGGCCATGGCTGCCTCCAGGTGGTGTCGTGGCTGGTGCCTGGGACGAAAGCTACCCGCGGGGAGTGACGAACGGGTGTCGGCGAGCGGTCTGGGGACCACGCCCGCGCCTGGGGACTCCCCCGGGCTCAGCCGCCGGTGATGGTGTCGACCAGCTCCTGCGCCGAGGAGGTGGACTCGAACAGCCGGCCCACGTGCTCGCGGGTGCCGCGCAGCGGCTCCATGGTGGGGATGCGGACCAGGTTCTCCCGGCCCAGGTCGAACACCACCGAGTCCCAGGAGGCCGCGGCCACCTGCGCGGGGTAGCGCCGCAGGCACTCGCCGCGGAAGAAGGCGCGGGTGTCGGTCGGCGGGTGCACCACCGCGCGGGCCACCTCCTCGTCGGTGAGCAGCCGCTGGATCGAGCCGCGGGCCACCAGCCGGTGGTAGAGCCCCTTGTCCGGCCGGACGTCGGAGTACTGCAGGTCCACCAGGCGCAGCCGGGAGTCGCCCCAGGCCAGGCCGTCGCGGGACCGGTAGCCCTCCAGCAGCCGCAGCTTGGCCGGCCAGTCCAGCCGGTCGGCGCAGCGCATCGGGTCGATGCGGAGGTCGGTGAGCACCTCGGCCCACCGGCGCAGCACGTCGGCGGTCTGCTCGTCGCCGTCCCCGGTGCGGTCGACGTGCCGCTGCGCCATCTCCAGGTAGGCCTCCTGGACCTCCAGCGCGGTCATCCGCCGCCCGTCGCGCAACCGGACCTTGTGCGACAGCGACGGGTCGTGGCTGACCGCCTGCAGCGCCTCCACCGGCTCCTCGATGCTGAGGTCCTGGGTGAGGGTGCGGGCCTCGATCATGGCCAGCACCAGCGACGTCGTCCCGACCTTGAGGTAGGTGGACAGCTCGGCGAGGTTCGCGTCGCCGATGATCACGTGCAGCCGGCGGTACTTGTCGGCGTCGGCGTGCGGCTCGTCGCGGGTGTTGATGATCGGGCGCTTGAGGGTGGTCTCCAGGCCCACCTCGACCTCGAAGAAGTCGGCCCGCTGGGAGAGCTGGAAGCCGCGGGTGCGGCTCTCCGTGCCGATGCCCACCCGCCCGGAGCCGGCGACGACCTGCCGGGTGACGAAGAACGGGATCAGGCCGCGGATGATCTCCAGGAACGGCGTGCGCCGGTCCATGAGGTAGTTCTCGTGCGACCCGTAGGAGGCGCCCTTGCCGTCGGTGTTGTTCTTGTACAGCTGGATGGGCACCGTGCCCGGCACCCGCGCGGCCCGGCGGGCGGCCTCGGCCATCACCTGCTCGCCGGCCTTGTCCCAGAGGACGACGTCGCGCGGGTTGGTGACCTCCGGCGTCGAGTACTCCGGGTGCGCGTGGTCCACGTAGAGCCGCGCCCCGTTGGTGAGGATGACGTTGGCCATCCCCGAGTCCTCGTCCAGGTCGTTGTGGTCCAGGGCCTGGGCCGGGGACAGGTCGAACCCCCGGGCGTCGCGCAGCGGGGACTCCTCCTCGAAGTCCCACCGCGGCCGGCGCGGGGTCGGGGCCTCGGCCACCGCCCAGGCGTTGACCACCTGGCTGGACAGGGTGGTGGGGTTGGCCGTCGGCTGCCCGGGCACCGAGATGCCGTACTCGACCTCGGTGCCCATGACCCGCCGCACGCTCATGTCCCAACCCTAGGCCGCGGCGCGGGCACCGTCCGGCACCGCCCGCACGCCCGGACCCGGGCCGCGCGGGGGTGCCGCCGGGCCCCGCGCACGCCGACGGCCCGGCCCCCGCGGACAGCGGGGACCGGGCCGTGGTGCGCTGCCGGAGCCACCCGGCGGCGGGGTCGGCTCAGAGGTACTGGCCGGTGTTGGTCGCGGTGTCGATGGCGCGGCCGGACTCGGTGCCCTTGCCGCTGATGAGCGTGCGGATGTAGACGATCCGCTCGCCCTTCTTGCCCGAGATCCGCGCCCAGTCGTCGGGGTTGGTGGTGTTCGGGAGGTCCTCGTTCTCCTTGAACTCGTCGACGCAGGCCTGCATGAGGTGGCCGACGCGCAGGCCACCGGTGCCGGTCTCCAGCCGCTCCTTGATGGCCATCTTCTTGGCGCGGTCGACGATGTTCTGCAGCATCGCCCCGGAGTTGAAGTCCCGGAAGTACAGGACCTCCTTGTCCCCGTTGGCGTAGGTCACCTCGAGGAAGCGGTTCTCCTCGCTCTCGGTGTACATCCGCTCGACGGTGCGCTGGATCATCGCCGCGATCGTCGCCTCCCGGCTGCCCCCGTGCTCGGCCAGGTCGTCGGGGTGCAGCGGCAGCGAGGTGGTCAGGTACTTGCTGAAGATGTCGCGGGCGGCCTCCGCGTCCGGCCGCTCGATCTTGATCTTCACGTCCAGCCGGCCCGGCCGCAGGATCGCCGGGTCGATCATGTCCTCCCGGTTGGAGGCGCCGATGACGATGACGTTCTCCAGGCCCTCGACGCCGTCGATCTCGCTGAGCAGCTGGGGCACGATCGTGGACTCCACGTCGGAGGAGACCCCCGACCCGCGGGTGCGGAAGATCGAGTCCATCTCGTCGAAGAAGACGATGACCGGCGTGCCCTCGCTGGCCTTCTCCCGGGCCCGCTGGAACACCAGCCGGATGTGCCGCTCGGTCTCGCCGACGTACTTGTTGAGCAGCTCCGGGCCCTTGATGTTCAGGAAGTAGGACTTCGCCGCACGCGAGCCCTCGCCCTGGACCTCGGCGACCTTCTTGGCCAGCGAGTTGGCCACCGCCTTGGCGATCAGCGTCTTGCCGCAGCCGGGCGGGCCGTAGAGCAGGATGCCCTTGGGCGGGCGCAGCTCGAACTCGCGGAACAGGTCGGCGTGCAGGAACGGCAGCTCGACGGCGTCCCGGATCTGCTCGATCTGCCGGGACAGGCCCCCGATGTCGGCGTAGTCGATGTCGGGGACCTCCTCGAGGATGAGCTCCTCGACCTCGCTCTTGGGGATCCGCTCGTAGACGTAGCCCGAGCGGGACTCCAGCAGCAGCGAGTCGCCGCTGCGCAGCGGCTGGTCGGCGAGGGAGTCGGCGAGGTAGACCACGCGCTCCTCGTCGGTGTGCCCGATCACCAGGGCCCGCGGCGTGACCCCGTCGATCGGCTCCAGCAGCTCCTTGAGCATGACGACGTCGCCGGCGCGCTCGAAGCCGCACGCCTCGACGACGTTCATCGCCTCGTTGAGCATGACCTCCTGGCCCGGCCGCAGCGTCGCGACGTCCACCGACGGCGACAGCGACACCCGCAGCTTGCGGCCACCGGTGAAGACGTCGACGGTGCCGTCGTCGTGGATGCCGAGGAAGACGCCGTAGCCGGACGGGGGCTGCCCGAGCCGGTCGACCTCCTCCTTGAGCGTGACCAGCTGCTCGCGGGCGTCGCGCAGCGTGGTGGTGAGCTTGTCGTTCCGCTCGGACAGGAACGCCGCGCGCCCCTCCGCCTCGGCGATCCGCTCCTCCAGCGCCCGCACCTGCCGGGGGCTCTCGGCCACCTTGCGACGCAGGAGACCGATCTCCTCCTCCAGGTAGGAGATCTGCGTGAGCAGTGCCGCCACGTCACGCTCACGTCGCGCTCGGAACTCGTCGGGACCCAGGCCCATCGCGCACCTCCGCACACATCGGGAGAGCCAGGAGGCAAATCTATACACGCCCGGCGACAGCCTGCCGGGGGCTCGCGGGACACTCGGTCACGGCACCGCTACGACTGCGGTGCGTCCCCGGCCGAACGCCCCCTGTCAGTGCTTCTGGGCCCGCCGCTGCCGGGTCGGGGCGACCACGCCCTCGGCCAGCCGCCGCGCGGTCACCAGGAACGCGGTGTGGGCGACCATGCGGTGCTCGGGGCGCACGGCCAGCCCCACGGCGTGCCAGGGCCGCACCAGCGACTCCCAGGAGTACGGCTCGGTCCAGCCGCCCTGCGCCCGCAGCGCCTCCACGTAGGTGGACAGCTGGGTGACGGTGGCGACGTAGCCGACGAGCACCCCGCCGGGCCGCAGCGCGGCGGCCACCGTGGGCAGCACCGCCCAGGGCTCCAGCATGTCCAGGACGACCCGGTCGACGGTCTCCTCCGCGGGGTGGTCGGCGAGGTCCCCCAGACGCAGGGACCAGTTGGCCGGCACCTCGCCGAAGAAGGCACCGACGTTGGCCCGGGCGACGTCGGCGAAGTCCTCGCGGCGCTCGTAGCTGGTGACCGTGCCCCGCTCCCCCACCGCGCGCAGCAGCGAGCAGGTCAGCGCGCCCGAGCCGGCGCCGGCCTCCAGCACCCGCATCCCCGGGCCGACGTCGCCGGACCCGACGATCTGGGCGGCGTCCTTGGGGTAGATGACCTGGGCGCCGCGCGGCATGGACAGCACGAAGTCGGCCAGCAGCGGGCGCAGCGCGAGGTAGCCGGTGTTGGCGGTGGAGTGCACCACCGAACCCTCGGGCGCACCGATCAGGTCGTCGTGGGCGATGGCGCCGCGGTGGGTGTGGAACAGCTTCCCGGGCTCCAGGACGACGGTGTGCAACCGGCCCTTGGGGTCGGTGAGCTGCACGCGGTCGCCGGCGACGAACGCCCCGGGCACCGGCGTCCGGGGCTCGGTCACGGGCACGTCGGCGGTCTCGGGGGCCTGCTGCTGGTCGTCCACGGGCGGCCAGCCTACGGAGGCGTGGCGCGGCTCTCGGCGTGCGCACTCGGAACTGTCGGCGGCCCGACCTAGCCTCGGGACATGACCACGATGGTGCAGACCGGGCAGCCCGCCGCCGCGGCTGCCTCTCCCCCGGGCGCACCCGCCGACGCCGCTGCCCCTCCCCTGGGCGCACCCGCCGACCCGGCGGCGACGCCGCGCCGGCCGTCGCTGTCCCCCAGCCGGGCCGCGGACTTCAAGACCTGCCCCCTGCTCTACCGCTTCCGCACCATCGACCGGCTGCCCGAGCGCAAGAGCCTGGCCGCGCTCCGCGGCACGCTGGTGCACGCGGTGCTGGAGAAGCTCTACGACCTGCCGGCCCGGCAGCGCACGGTGCAGTCGGCGCAGGAGCTGGTCGGCCCCGCGTGGGAGGAGCTGCGCACCGATCCGGAGGTCGCGGAGCTGTTCGCCGAGGGCGGCGCGGCCGACGACGACCCGGCCGGCCAGTCGCTGGAGGCGTGGCTGGCCTCGGCCGGGCGGCTGGTGGAGACCTACTTCTCCCTGGAGGACCCGTCGCGCATCGAGCCGGAGGGGCGCGAGCAGCTGGTCGAGGTCACCCTGCCCGACGGGCTGCTGCTGCGCGGCTTCGTCGACCGGCTGGACGTCGCGCCCAACGGGGCGCTGCGGGTGGTCGACTACAAGACGGGGTCGGTGCCGCGCGAGGCGTTCGAGGGCAAGGCCCTGTTCCAGATGAAGTTCTACGCCCTGGTGCTGTGGCGCACCCGCGGCGTGGTGGCCAGCCAGCTCAAGCTGCTCTACCTCGGCAACGGCGACGCGCTGACCTACGCACCCGACGAGGGTGAGCTGGTGCGCTTCGAGCGGACCCTGCAGGCGATCTGGGCGGCGATCGAGCGGGCGGTGGCCACCGGCGACTTCCGGCCCAACCGCACCCGCCTGTGCGACTGGTGCGACCACCAGGCGCTGTGCCCGTCCTTCGGCGGCACTCCCCCGCCGTTCCCGGCCGAGGCCGCGGCCGCCGCCGGCTGGCACACCTCGCTGCCGGTCGTCGAGCGGGACTGAGTCACCGAGGGGGACTGAGGCAGGGGCCCCGGCCTCCTCACCGCCCGCCGGCGGGGCCGCCGGATGAGGAGGGCCGGTGGCCTTCCGCTGACCGCCCCCGGGGTCGACAGTGACCGGCGTGCGGGGATACCGGGCGGCGCGGGCCTTCGACGGCGAGCGGGTGCTGGCCGGCGGCGCCCTGGTCCTGGTGGAGGGCACCACGATCGTCGCGGTCGAACCGGCGTCGACCCCCGCACCGGCCGGCTGCCCGGTCACCGAGGAGCCGGGCACCACGCTGCTGCCGGGCCTGGTCGACACGCACGTGCACCTGTGCGGGGACGGCGGTCCGCGGGCACTGGAGCAGCTCCCCGAGCTGTCCGCCGACCGGCTGGACGCGGTCATCGCCGAGGCCGGGCGGCAGCACCTGCGGGCCGGGGTCACCGCCGTCCGGGACCTCGGGGCCCACGAGTGGGCGGTGCTCGAGCGCTCCCGGCGCGGCGCGGACGGGCCGACCGTCGTGGCCGCCGGGCCGCCGATCACCTCTCCTGGGGGTCACTGCTGGTCCATGGGCGGGGAGGCGAGCGGGGTCGACCAGCTGCGCCGGGCCGTGCGCGAGCGGGCGGAGCGGGGCGCCGGGGTGGTCAAGGTGATGGCCAGCGGCGGGCTGATGACCCCGGGGACGGACCTCACCGCCGCCCAGTTCTCCCCGGCGGAGCTGCGCGCGGTGGTCGACGAGGCGCACCGCCACGGGCTGCCGGTCACCGCCCACGCCCACGCGCTGACCGCCGTCGAGCACGCCCTCGCCGCCGGCGTCGACGGCATCGAGCACTGCAGCTGCCTGACCGCCGACGGCGTCCGGACGCCGCCCGGGCTCGCCGCCGGCCTCGCCGCCGCGGGCACCCTCGTGTGCCCCACGCTCGTCTGGCAGCCCGGCATCGAGCCGCCGCCGCACGTGCAGGCGCGGATGGCGGCCACCGGGGCCACCGTGGCCGCCCAGCTGGCCACCGTGACCCGGCTGTCCCGGGCCGGGGTGTTCCTGCTGGCGGGAACCGACGCCGGGATCTCCCCGCCCAAGCGGCACGGGCTGGTGCCCATGGCGGTGGCTGACCTGGTGGTCGAGTGCGGCGTCCCGGTGGCCGAGGCGCTGGCGGCGGCCACGAGCCGGGCGGCCCGCGCCTGCGGGCTGGGTGACCGCACCGGCCGGCTGGCCCCCGGCCTGGACGCCGACCTGCTGCTGGCCGACGGGGACGTCACCCGCGACGTCACCGGGCTCCAGCGGCCCCGGCTGGTGGTGTCCCGGGGCCGGGAGGTGGGCCCGGCCGGTTAGACCCGGACGCCGTCCGCGTCGCGGGCGGCCAGCACCTCGGCCAGGTGGGCCAGCCGCACGCCGGCCAGGGTGTCGCGCAGCACCAGGCCGGGAGCCGGCTCCAGCGGCTGCAGGGAGGGCACGCCGAGCACCGCGGCGCCGGCGGCCAGCCCGGCGGTCACCCCGGCGACGGAGTCCTCCAGCACCACGCAGCCCTCGGGCCGCACCCCGAGCGCGGCCATGGCCTGCCGGTAGGGCGCCGGGTCGGGCTTGCGGGCGGGCACCTCGTCGCCGCAGACGGTGACGTCGAAGGGCGGCACGTCGGGGAAGGCGCGGCCGATGGCGGCGAGGACGACGTCGGCCAGCCGGCGCGGGGTGGTGGTCACCAGCGCGGTGGGGACGGCGGCGTGCCGCAGCTCCGCGATGAGCTCGCGGGCGCCGGGCCGCCAGTGGATCTCCCCGCCGAGCAGCTCGGCCACCTGGTCCTCGATCCAGCGGGCGTCGGCCAGGAACTGCTCCTCGCTGCGCACCACACCCAGGTCGGCGTAGAGGATGTCCATGGCCACCCGCATGCTGGTGCCGACGGTCCGTTCCCGCGCCGCGTCGGACATGCGGCCGCCCAGCTGCCGGGCGAGGGCGAACATCGCGTCGCCCCAGTACTGCTCGGTCTCGACGAGAGTGCCGTCCATGTCGAACAGCACGGCCTGCGGGGCGGGCCCCGCCGTCGTCCCGGCCGCGGCGTCGCTCCCCAGGTTCTCCATCACGTCCACGGTAGGCGCCGGCCCGCCCCGGCCGCCGTCCCGGCGCCCGTGAGATCGGCTACGCGCTCACTCGTCGTCGGTGCGGTAGCCGAGGTTGGGTGAGAGCCAGCGCTCGGCCTCGGCGAGGGTCCAGCCCTTGCGGCGCGCGTAGTCCTCGACCTGGTCGCGGCCGAGACGGCCGAGGTTGAAGTAGCGCGACTGCGGATGGGAGAAGTACAGCCCGCTGACCGCGGCGCCGGGCCACATGGCCATGCTGTCGGTGAGCTGGATGCCGGTGGCCGCCTCGACGTCGAGCAGCGCCCAGATGGTGCGCTTCTCGGTGTGCTCGGGGCAGGCGGGGTAGCCCGGGGCCGGGCGGATGCCGCGGTAGCGCTCGGCGATCAGCTCGCCGTTGTCCAGGTGCTCGTCGGGGGCGTAGCCCCACAGCTGGGTGCGCACCCGCTCGTGCAGCCGCTCGGCGAAGGCCTCGGCGAGCCGGTCGGCCAGCGACTCCAGCAGGATCGCGCTGTAGTCGTCGTGGGCCGCCTTGAACGCCGCGACGCGGTCGGCCACCCCCAGGCCGGCGGTGACGGCGAAGGCGCCCACGTAGTCGGCCAGGCCGGTGTCCCGGGGCGCGACGAAGTCGGCGAGGGACTTGCGCGGCGCGCCGTCACGGCCCTCGGTCTGCTGGCGCAGCTGGTGGAGGGTGGCCCGGACGGCGGTGCGGGTCTCGTCGGTGTAGACCTCGATGTCCTCGCCGTCCACCCGGTTGGCGGGGAACAGGCCGACGACGCCGGCCGCGCGCAGCCACCGCTCCCCCACGATCCGGTCGAGCATGGCCTGGGCGTCCTCGAACAGCCGTCGGGCCGCCTCGCCGGTCGCCGGGTTGTGCAGGATGTCGGGGAACCGGCCGCGCATCTCCCAGGCGGAGAAGAACGGCTGCCAGTCGATGTAGCGCCGCAGCTCCTCCAGGGACTGGTCGGGGAAGGTGCGCACGAACTGGGTGGCCGAGCCGTGCCGGTGCTCGCAGTCCGGCGCGGCGCACACGTCCCGGGCCTGCTGCAGCAGCATGCGCGGCCGCGGCGGGGTGTAGCCGCGCCAGTCCAGCGCCGGCGCCGCGGCGCGCGCGGCGGCCAGCGGCAGCAGCGTGCGGGTGTCCTGGCGGGCCGCGTGCCGCTCCCGCAGCCCGGCGTACTCCTCCTCGACCCCGGCCAGCAGCGCGGGGCGCTGCTCGTCCGACAGCAGCGCAGCGACCACCGGCACCGACCGGGAGGCGTCCTTCACCCAGATGACCGGGCCGTGGTAGGCCGGCGCCACCTTCACCGCGGTGTGCGCCCGCGAGGTGGTCGCCCCGCCGACCAGCAGCGGGATGTCGAAGCCCTGCCGCTCCATCTCGGTGGCCAGGGTGACCATCTCGTCCAGCGAGGGGGTGATCAGGCCCGACAGGCCGATGACGTCGGCGCCCTCCTGCTTGGCGGTGTCGAGCACCGTCTGGGCCGGCACCATGACGCCCAGGTCGACCACGTCGTAGTTGTTGCACTGCAGGACGACGCCGACGATGTTCTTGCCGATGTCGTGGACGTCGCCCTTCACCGTCGCCATGACCACCTTGCCGTTGCTGCGCTCGACGTCCCCGGGGCGCTTCTCGGCCTCGATGAAGGGGATGAGGTAGGCCACGGCCTTCTTCATCACCCGCGCGGACTTCACCACCTGCGGCAGGAACATCTTGCCCGCGCCGAACAGGTCACCCACGACGTTCATGCCGGCCATGAGCGGCCCCTCGATCACCTCGATCGGCCGGCCGCCGCGGGCGCTGATCTCGGCGCGCAGCTCCTCGGTGTCGGCCTCGACGAACGCGTCGATGCCCTTCACCAGCGCGTGGGTGATCCGCTCCCCGACCGGCAGCGCCCGCCACTCCTCGGCGGCGGCCTCCTTCGCCGGGCCGTCCGCGGCGTGCTCCCCCGCGATCTCCAGCAGCCGCTCGGTGGCATCCGGCCGCCGGTTGAGGACGACGTCCTCGATCCGCTCCCGCAGCTGCGCGGGCACCTCGTCGTACACCTCGAGGGCCCCGGCGTTGACGATGCCCATGTCCATGCCCGCGGCGATCGCGTGGAACAGGAAGACCGCGTGGATGGCCTCCCGGACCCGGTTGTTGCCGCGGAAGGAGAAGGACACGTTGGAGACGCCGCCGGAGACCAGCGCCCCGGGCAGGTTGGCCTTGATCCAGCGGGTGGCCTCGATGAAGTCCAGCCCGTAGGACGCGTGCTCCTCGATGCCGGTGGCGACGGCGAAGACGTTCGGGTCGAAGATGACGTCCTCGGCCGGGAAGCCGACCTGCTCGACCAGGATGTCGTAGGCCCGCCGGCAGATCTGCTTGCGGCGCTCCAGGTCGTCGGCCTGCCCCTGCTCGTCGAAGGCCATGACGACGACGGCCGCCCCGTGCTTGCGGCACAGCCGGGCCTGGCGCACGAACTCCTCCTCGCCGGACTTCAGCGAGATGGAGTTGACGATCGACTTGCCCTGCACGCACTTGAGGCCGGCCTCGATGACCTCCCACTTGGAGGAGTCGACCATCACCGGCACGCGGCAGATGTCGGGCTCGGCGGCGACCAGCTTGAGGAAGCGGTCCATGGCCGCGACGCCGTCGATCATCCCCTCGTCCATGTTGACGTCGATGACCTGCGCGCCGGCCTCCACCTGCTGGCGGGCCACGGCCAGGGCGGCCGGGAAGTCACCGGCCCGGACCAGGTTGCGGAACCGGGCGGAGCCGGTGATGTTGGTCCGCTCGCCCACGTTGACGAACAGGGAGTCCTCGTCGACGGTGAGCGGCTCCAGGCCCGACAGCCGCAGCGCCGGGCGGACCCGGGGCGGCGTCCGTGGGGCCACGCCCGCGACGGCCGCGGCGACGGCGGCGACGTGCGCCGGCGTCGTCCCGCAGCAGCCGCCCACCAGGTTGACCAAGCCGCTGCCGGCGAACTCGCCGAGCACCGCCGCGGTCTCCTCCGGGGACTCGTCGTACTCCCCGAAGGCGTTGGGCAGGCCGGCGTTGGGGTGACAGGAGACGAAGGTGTCGGCGATCCGGGCCAGCTCGGCGACGTAGGGCCGCAGCTCCGCCGCACCCAGGGCGCAGTTGAGCCCGACCAGCAGCGGGCGCACGTGCCGCACGGAGTTCCAGAAGGCCTCGGTGACCTGACCGGACAGCGTCCGGCCGGAGGCGTCGGTGACGGTGCCCGAGACCATCACCGGCCAGCGGCGCCCGCGCTCCTCGAACAGCGTCTCCAGCGCGAAGACCGCCGCCTTGGCGTTGAGGGTGTCGAAGACCGTCTCGACCAGCAGGACGTCGGCGCCGCCGTCGACCAGCCCGTTGGCCTGGGTGAGGTAGGCCGCGGCCAGCTCGTCGAAGGTGACGTTGCGGGCGCCGGGGTCGTTGACGTCGGGCGAGATGGACGCGGTGCGGCTGGTCGGGCCGATCGCGCCGGCGACGTAGCGGGGCTTGGCCGGCGTCCGCTCGGTCATGCGGTCGCACTCCCGGCGGGCGAGCCGGGCGGCGGCGACGTTGAGCTCGTAGGCCAGCTCCTCCATGCGGTAGTCGGCCAGGGAGATCGCCGTCGCGTTGAACGTGTTCGTCTCCACCACGTCCGCGCCGGCCTCGAGGTACTCGCGGTGGATCCCGGCGACGATGTCCGGCGCGGTGATGCTGAGCAGGTCGTTGTTGCCCTGGACGTCGACCGGCCAGTCGGCGAACCGCTCCCCCCGGTACCCGGCCTCGTCGGGCCGCCGGCGCTGGATCGCAGTGCCCATCGCCCCGTCCAGCACGAGGATGCGCCGCTGCAGCAGCGCGGTGAGCTCGGCGGTGGCGTCGGGACGGAGCGCGGGGGACTCGGGCACGGGCTGTCCTCGGGAGGGGTTCGGGCACGGTCACGAGAGCGTCCGGCGCCAGGGCTCTGGCAACTCCGACGGGCCGCGGTGCCTCGTCGTCCACGAACTGCGGCCCCATGGTCCCATCCCCGGACCGCTGCGCGGCCGTCCCCCTCGCCCGGTCGCGGGACCCGCGTCGCCCGGGAGGGCGCGCGCGGACCGGCCGGGCGCCGGGACCGACGTAGGCTCGAAGGGTGATCGACCCGAAGTCCACTCCTGAGGACCTGCCGCGGCTGACCGACCCCGTCGTGGTCGTCGCCTTCGAGGGCTGGAACGACGCCGGGGACGCCGCCACCGGGGCGCTGGAGCACCTCGAGCTCATCTGGGACGCCACCCCGCTCGCCGCGCTCGACCCCGAGGACTACTACGACTTCCAGGTCAACCGGCCCACCGTGTCGCTCGTCGGCGGGGTCAGCCGCCGCATCGAGTGGCCGACCACCCGGATCTCCGTGGCCCGCCCGCCCGGTGCCGAGCGCGACGTCGTCCTGATCCGCGGCATCGAGCCGAACATGCGCTGGCGCGGGTTCTGCGAGGAGCTCATCGAGCTGTGCCGTGAGCTCGACGCCCGCGCCGTCGTCGGCCTGGGCGCCCTGCTGGCCGACACGCCGCACACCCGGCCCACCCCGGTGACCGGCTCGGCCTACGACGCGGAGTCCGCGGAGCGCTACGGCCTGGACACCTCCCGCTACGAGGGGCCCACCGGCATCCTCGGCGTCTTCCAGGACGCCTGCGTGCAGGCCGGGCTGCCGGCGATCAGCTTCTGGGCCGCCGTTCCGCACTACGTCTCCCAGCCGCCGTCGCCGCGGGCCACCGTCGCGCTGCTCACGCGCGTGGAAGAGGTGCTCGAGATCCCCGTGCCGCTGGGTGCGCTGCCCGAGCAGGCCGAGGACTGGGTGAAGACCGTCGACGAGATGGCCAACGAGGACGCCGAGGTCGTCGAGTACGTGCGCTCGCTGGAGGAGCGCGCCACCGAGGTCGACCTGTCCAACGCCAACGGCGACTCGATCGCCCGCGAGTTCGAGCGCTACCTGCGCCGCCGCGGCGGCACGACCTGACCTCGGCGGGGTCCTCTCCCGCCTGAGCGACGCCGACCCCGTCGAGATCCCGTGATCTCGCACGTCCCGGGGCCTCCCGGCGTGCGAGATCACGGGATCTCGCACGTGGGGGGGGCTCACCTCGTTGCTGCCGCTCCCCGGTTCGGGATCGCCGGCCGCCGCGGCGTCTGGTGGCGCGGCCATGTTGGCGATAACGGTCGTACCGGCGGCGCGCGGCGTCCCGGTCGCGGGCAGGCGCCGGCGCTACTGCTGACGGAGCAGGGGGCGCATGGCCGACGTCGCGTCGGCGTCGAAGAGCCGGTCGTGCGTGGCCAGCGCGAACCGGTCGGTCATGCCCGAGACGTAGTCGACGACCTGGGTCACCGGATCGGCCTCGGTGTCCCGGTAGGACGCCGGGATGAGCTCCGAGTGCGCCAGGTGGTGGTCGACCAGCCGGCGGGTGACGTCGATCGCCAGGTGCTTCTGCCCCGCGGCGGTCTCCGAGGCGTAGACCCGCTCGAACATGAACGTGCGCAGCTCGTGCATCGCCTCGAGCGGCTCGGGGGCCATGACCACCGACCCGCCGTCGGCCAGCGAGCCGGCGATGACCGCGTCGACCATCGCGCCGACCATCTCGCTGCCCGGGTCGCCGAACACCGCGCGGGCCCGCGCCGGCAGGTCCCCCATCCGCAGCACCCCGGCCCGGACGGCGTCCAGCGCGTCGTGGGAGAGGTAGCCGATCCGGTCGGCGTACCGCACGCACTCCGCCTCCCGGGTGGCCGGCGGCGGGTCGATCTTCCAGCTGTGCGCCCGGATGCCGTCGCGGACCTCCCAGGTGAGGTTGAGCCGCTCCAGCACCTCCACGATCCGGACCCCCTGCGCGGCGTGGTGCCAGCCGCCGGGCACGTAGGGCTCCAGGGCGTCCTCGCCGATGTGCCCGAACGGCGAGTGGCCGAGGTCGTGGCCGAGTGCGATCGCCTCGGCGAGGGCCTCGTTGAGCGCCAGCGCCCGGGCCAGGGAGCGGGCGACCTGGGTGACCTGCAGCGTGTGGGTCAGCCGGGTGACGAAGTGGTCGCCGTCGGGGTTGAGGAACACCTGCGTCTTGTGCTTGAGCCGGCGGAAGGCCTTGGCGTGCAGGATGCGGTCCCGGTCGCGCTCGAAGGCGGTGCGCAGGGCGTCCTCCGGCTCGGCGACCGTCCGGCCGCGGGTGGCGGCCGACCGGGTCGCCGCCGGGGCGAGGGCCTGCTCCTCGCGCTCCCGGGCGGCCCGGTCGACCAGCCGGAAGCCGCCCATCAGCAGTCGGCCAGCGCGACACCGAGCAGCGCGTCGACGGCGTCGCACACCACGGCCGGGGCGCCGTCCTCCCGGTCGTCGTCCGGCCCGGCGGCCAGGGTGGCGGCGGCCCAGGCGTCGACGAGGGCGATCGCCCCCGGGCTGTCGAGGTCGTCGGACAGCCGCTCGCGCAGGCCCTGCAGCACCGGCGCCGCCGGTGCGCCGGCCGGCAGGGCGACCGCGCGGCGCCAGGTGCCCAGCCGGGTGCGGGCGGCGTCGAGGAGGTCCGGTGTCCAGAACCGGTCGGTGCGGTAGTGCCCGGACAGCAGGGCCAGGCGGATCGCCATGGGGTCCACGCCCTCGCCGCGCAGCTTGGAGACGAACACCAGGTTGCCGCGGCTCTTGCTCATCTTCTCGCCGTCCAGGCCGATCATCGCCGCGTGCACGTAGGCCCGCGCGAAGGGCTTGGTGGCGGTGAGCGCCTCGGCGTGGACGGCGGAGAACTCGTGGTGCGGGAACACCAGGTCGCTGCCGCCGCCCTGGACGTCGAAGCCCATGCCGATGGTCTCCAGCGCGATGGTGGCGCACTCGATGTGCCACCCCGGCCGCCCGGTGACCCCGCGGGGGCCGGCCCAGGACGGCTCTCCGGGCCGCTGGCCGCGCCACAGCATGGGGTCCAGCCGGTTGCGCTTGCCCGCCCGGTCGGGGTCGCCCCCGCGCTCGGCGAAAAACCGCAGCATCGTGGCCTCGTCGTAGCCGGACTCCCCGCCGAAGCCGGGGGCCTGCGACACGTCGTGGTAGACGTCACCGGTGCCGTCGTCGAGGACGTAGGCCAGCCCGTCGTCGAGCAGGCTCTCGATGTGGGCGACGATCCGCGGGATCGACTCGACCGCGCCGACGTAGTCGTCGGGCGGGAGCACCCGCAGGGCGGTCATGTCCTCGCGGAACAGCGCCGTCTCGCGCATGGCGAGGACGATCCAGTCCTCCCCGTCGCGCTCGGCGCGCTCGAGCAGGGGGTCGTCGATGTCGGTGACGTTCTGCACGTAGTGGACCGCGTGCCCGGCGTCCCGCCACACCCGGTTGACCAGGTCGAAGGCCAGGTAGGTGGCGGCGTGGCCGAGGTGCGTGGCGTCGTACGGGGTGATCCCGCAGACGTACATGCGGGCGGTGCGGTCGGGGTTGGTGGCGACCACCTCCCCGCGCGCGGTGTCGTGCAGCTTGAGCACGGGACCGGTGCCCGGGAGGGTCGGCAGGAGCGGAGCAGGCCAGGCGAGCACGCCCCGAGCCTAGATGCGCCTACCGGCCGCGCCCGTCGGCCCTCATCCTGACGGTGGACGCCGCCCCGTGCCCGAGGAGCAACCGTGGAGCCCGACGAGTACCTGCCGGTCCTGCAGAAGACCAACGCCCGCTTCGCCGACGCCGCCGCCGAGGCGGTCCTGGCGCACGGCTGGCGGGCACCGGTGCCCGGCTGCCCGGGCTGGACCCTCGCCGACGTGGTCTGGCACCTGGCCGAGGTGCAGCACTTCTGGGCGTGGGTGGTGCGCACCCGCGCGGTGGACCCGGGCACCTACGTCGAGCCCGTCCGGCACCCGGACGACGAGCTGCTCGGCTACGGACTGGCCCAGTCCGCGGAGCTGGAGACGGTGCTGGCCGGCGCCGACCCGGCCGAGCGGGTGTGGACGTGGGCGCCCCGGCAGGACGTGGCGTTCGTGCTGCGCCGGCAGACCATGGAGGCGGTGGTGCACACCGTGGACGTCGAGCAGGTGCTCGGCGACGTCCGGCCCATCCCGGCCGCCGTCGGCCTCGACGGGCTCGACGAGTGGCTGGAGGTGATCGTGCCGGGGGCGCTGCCGGACGGGCCGCCGGAGACCGCGCACCCGGTGGTGTTCCACGCCGTGGACGCCGACGCCGAGCGCACCCTGTTCCCCGGCTCGCGGCCGTTCCCCATCGCGGCGCTGACCGGCACCGCCGGCGACCTGCTGCTGGCGGTGTGGCGGCGGGTGCCGCTGGAGGTGCTCACCGTGGACGGCGACGGCCTGCAGGCCGCGGCGATGATCGGCCTCGTGCGGCTGGAGTAGCGGCTCAGGGCCAGCTGGTGGCGTACCGGTCGAACTCCGCGGTCTGGACGCCGACCACGCAGAACACCAGTCCGGACGGGTCCTTCATCTGCCAGAAGCCGCCCATGTCCGCGAACCGCCGCGCACCCAGCGCCTCCAGGCGGGCGACCTCCGCGGGCACGTCGTCGGTCTCGATGTCGACGTGCCAGCGGGGCAGCGTCCCGGCCCCGGTGCGCTGCACCTCCAGGTGGAAGCCGTCGGCGAAGGTGCCCAACGCGGACCAGTCGTCGTCGATCGGGTCGGGTTCGACGGGGTGGCCGGTCGCGGCGGCCCAGAAGGCGCGCCCCTCGTCGTGGAGCTCCGGCGGCAGGTCGATGAGCAGGACGGCCAGGCGCGATCGGTGCGGCATGGGTTCACTGTCTCCCCGCGCACCGACAGGGCGAGATGCGGGGATCTCGCACGCCCGGAGCGCCGGAACCGTGCGAGATGCGCGGATCTCGCACGCCCGGAGCGCCGGAACCGTGCGAGATGCGGGGATCTCGACGAAAGCGGACAGCTCAGAACGGCGGCCAGGGCAGCGCCGGCCAGTCGCCGCTGGGCTGCGGGTGCCGCCCGGTGCGCAGCAGGTCGGCGACCCGCTGCTGGGTGCGGCGCACCTCGCGGCGGGTCAGGTGGTCGTGCAGCTGCTCCCCGAGGTCGCCCAGCAGGTCGCCGGTCAGCCGCTCCAGCACCTCGACCGCCTCGGCGGGCAGCGGCTGCCCGGCCCAGCGCCACAGCAGGGTGCGCAGCTTGGGGTCCACGGAGAAGCAGATGCCGTGGTCGACGCCGTACACGTGGCCGTCGGGCGTGGGGATGATGTGCCCGCCCTTGCGGTCGGCGTTGTTCACCACCGCGTCGAAGACCGCCATGCGGCGCAGGCCGGGGTGGTCGGAGCGGACGAACGCGGCGAGGTCGACGTCGGGGTCGCCGTCGATCCACAGCTGCACCATGCCGGGGCCGAACGGGCCGTCGCGGAGCACCGTGGGCGGCACGACCCGCCAGCCGGTGGCCTCGGAGACCAGCGCGGCGGCGACCTCCCGGCCAGCGAGGGTGCCGTCGGGGAAGTCCCACAGCGGGCGCTCGCCGGCGACCGGCTTGTAGACGCACTCGGCCTCCAGCTCGCCGGTGCGGATGGTGCCGACGAGGGTCACGTTGCTGGCATCGAGCATCCGCCCCTCGAGGTCGATCTCACCCTCGAGGAGCAGCGCGCGGGCCTCGTCGTCCCCGGCCGGGGCGCGCAGGTCCGACGCCGGGTCGGCGGGACGTTCGGTCATCGGGTCGGCCTCGTCACACCCAGCCCACCCGGCTCAGCGGCGGTAACCGTTCTGCCGCGGGCACACGTGCCCGCTGGGGTCCAGCGGCAGGGAGCACAGCGGGCAGGACGGGCGGCCGGCGGCGATCACCCGGCGGGCGCGGACGACGAACGCCCGGGCCGCCGCGGGGGTGATGGTGACCCGCAGCGCGTCGGGCCCCTCCTCGCTGTCGGAGAGGATCGCGTCCTCATCGACCGGCTCCTCACCGGCGGCCACGGCCTCGACGACGACGGCCTGCGCCTCGCCGTCCCAGGCCAGGCCCATGGCCGCGACGCGGAACTCCTCGTCGACCGGCGCGGTGAGCGGCTCGAGGTCGTCGACCTCGGCGTCGGGCGGGACGACGGTGCCCGGCCGGGTTGCGACCTCGTCGAGCAGCTCGTCCATCCGGTCGGCGAGCACCTGCACCTGGGTCTTCTCCAGCGCGACGCTGACGACGCGGCCGGCGGAGTCCGAGGCCTGGAGGTAGAAGGTGCGGTCGCCGGGCTGCCCGACCGTGCCCGCGACGAACCGGGAGGGACGGTCGAAGAGATGGACCTGGCGCGGCACGGGCCCCAGGTTACGCGGACGGGCGTCCGGGGCGAGCCGGAGACGCCGAGGTCACACGGTCGCGCCGGCCCCGCCGCCGACGACGGCGTCGGAGTCGGCCTTCTTCCGGCGCCGTCCCTTCTTCTTCGGCGGGATGAGCGCGGTGACGTCGCCGCCGGTGTCGTTCATGCGGACGACGAACGGGCGGGTCTCGGTGTAGGTGACCACCGAGATCGAGGCGGGGTCGACGACGATCCGCTGGAACTGGTCCAGGTGCAGGCCGAGGGCGTCGGCGAGGACGGCCTTGATGACGTCGCCGTGGCTGCAGGCCAGCCAGACCGCGTCCGGCCCCAGGGTGGCGTTCCAGGCGCGGACGGCGGCGACCGCGCGAGCCTGGGTCTGCGCCAGCCCCTCCCCCTCCGGGCCGGGGAACACCGCGGCGGAGGGGTGCTGCTGCACGACCTTCCACAGGGGCTCCTTGACCAGGTCCTCGAGCGTCCGGCCGGTCCAGTCGCCGTAGCGGGCCTCGCCGAGCCGGTCGTCGGTCTGCAGCTGCAGGTCGCGGCCGGGCAGGACGGCGGCGGCGGTCTGCCGGCAGCGCTCCAGCGGGCTGCTCACCACGGCGGCCAGCGGCACCGGCGCCAGCCGCTCCCCCACCGCGCGGGCCTGGGCCTGCCCGGTCTCGTCGAGCTGCACGCCCGGGGTCCAGCCGGCGAGGACGCCGCCGGTGTTGGCCGTCGACCGGCCGTGCCGCAGGAGGAGGACCGTGGTCACGACGCCGCAGCCTAGGGGGCGCTGCGCACGGCTCCCCCGGTCGATCACCGGACCGGTGCCCGGCGACCCGCCGCGACCGGGCGTGTCGCCGGGCACGCACCCGGTGGTCGACCGCGCGCGGGCGGCGTCAGGAGGCGGCGAGGACCCCCGTGCCGAGCAGCACCAGCAGCAGCCCGCCCAGCAGCACCCGGTAGACGACGAAGGGGGTGAAGCTGCCGCGGTCGAGGTAGCGCAGCAGCCAGGCGATCACGGTCCAGCCCACCCCGAAGGCGAGCACGGTGGCGAGGAGCGTCGGGCCCCACGACACCGTCTCGCCCGCCACGTCGCCGGTGAGCGCCTCGTAGGCCTGGAAGAAGCCCGAGCCGAGGACGGCGGGGACGGCGAGCAGGAACGAGTAGCGGGCCGCGGCCGAGCGCGAGTAGCCGAGGAACAGACCCATGGTGATCGTGCCGCCGGAGCGGGAGACGCCGGGCACCAGCGCCATCGCCTGGGCGACCCCGAAGGCGATGCCGTGCCCGACGGTCAGCCGGTCCAGCTCCCGCTTCTTCGCGCCCACCCGGTCGGCCCAGAACAGGATCAGCGAGAAGGCGATCAGCGCGACCGCGACGATCCACAGGCTGCGGAAGGTGGTCTCGATGTCGTCCTGGAACAGCAGGCCGAGGACGACGATCGGCAGGCTGCCCACGATGATCAGCCAGCCCATGCGGGCGTCGGGGTCGCTGCGCGCCGACCGGTCGCCCAGCGAGCGCACCCAGGCGGCGATGATCCGGCCGATGTCGCGGCGGAAGTAGAGCAGCACCGCGGCCTCGGTGCCGATCTGGGTGATGGCGGTGAACGCCGCGCCCGGGTCGCCCCAGCCGAAGGCCTCCCCCACCACCCGCAGGTGGGCGCTGGAGGAGATGGGCAGGAACTCGGTCAGGCCCTGCACCAGGCCCAGGACGACGGCCTCGACCCAGCTCATCGGGTGCTCATCCCCCGGTGGGGAGCGGGGCTGCGACGGCGGGCGGGGACGGGTCTGCGGAGCACGGGAGGCCAGCCTAGGCGCGGCCGGGCCGGGGACCCGGGCGCCGCTCCGGTGCGGCGGCATCCCCAGCCCGGCGCGCCGTCCCCGATCCCCCGAGCTCCCCGGCCCGGGCGGGGGGTCGCCGGTAGGTTGGCCCCCCGTGGAACAACGCGCGCTGGGGCGCAGCGGCCTGGTCGTCTCCCGGCTGGCGCTGGGCACCATGACCTGGGGCCGGGACACCGACGAGGACGAGGCCGCCATGCAGCTGACGGCGTTCGTCGACGCCGGCGGCACCCTGGTCGACACCGCCGACGTCTACGGCGACGGCGAGAGCGAGCGCACCCTGGGCCGGCTGCTGGCCGACGTCGTCCCCCGCTCCGACGTGCTGGTCGCCACCACCGCCGTCGGGCGCACCGCGCCGGGGCCGATGGGCCGCGGCGGCTCCCGCGGGCACCTGCTGGCCGCCCTCGACGCCTCCCTGGACCGGCTGGGCCTGGACCACGTGGACCTGTGGCAGCTGCACGCCTGGGACGAGACGACCCCGCTGGAGGAGACCCTCGCCGCGTGCGACACCGCGGTCAGCTCCGGGCGGGTGCGCTACGTCGGGGTCAGCAACTTCACCGGCTGGCAGACCGCGCAGGCCGCGACGTGGCAGCGGGCCTGGCCGGGCCGGGCGCCGGTGGTGAGCACCCAGGTGGAGTACTCGCTGCTGCAGCGCGGGGTGGAGCGCGAGGTCGTGCCGGCCGCCGAGACGCTGGGCCTGGGGGTGCTGGCCTGGTCGCCGCTGGGCCGCGGGCTGCTGACCGGCAAGTACCGGCACAGCACGCCGCCGGAGTCCCGCGGGGCCTCCCCGCAGTGGCAGGGGTTCATCGACGGGCTGCGCAGCGCCACCGCCGACCGCATTGTCGAGGCGGTGATCACCGCCGCCGAGGGGCTGGGCACCAGCCCGCTGGCCGTGGCGCTGGCCTGGGTGCGGGACCGTCCCGGCGTGACCGCCCCCGTGGTCGGCGCGCGCACCGCGCAGCAGCTGCAGGCCTCGCTGGACGCCGAGGCGGTGCGGTTGCCGGCCGCGATCCGCACCGCGCTGGAGGACGTCTCCGCGCCCTACTTCGGCTACCCGGAGCGGCGATGACCCGCCCCGCCGTGGCCGCCGACCCCGTCTTCGCCGCCTTCTGCGCCGCCGGCCTCTGGCCCGGCCTGGGCAAGCGGGCCGCGGCCGAGCTCCCCGCCGCGGGCATCACCTCCCCCGACGACGTCACCGCCGACCGGCTGCTGAAGCTGCCCCGGGTGGGGCGGCAGCGCGCCGAGCGGCTGTTCTCCGGGTTCCTGGCCGCCCAGCCCACCTACGAGGTGGTGGCGCTGCTGGTCGGCGCCGGTCTCGAGGCGAGGCTGGCCGCCACCGCCGCCGACGCCCTGGGCACCGACGCGGCCCGCCGGCTGCGGGACGACCCGTGGGCGCTGCTGACCCTGCCCAGGGTCACCCTCGCCGACGCCGACCGGCTGGCGATCGCGGTCCTGCCCGGCGCCGACCGGCAGGACACCCGCCGCGGCCGGGCGATCGTGTCGATGACGCTGCGCACGGCGACCCGCGACGGGCACACCGTGCTGCCCGCCGACCTGGTCGTCGCGGCCCTGCGCGCCGAGCAGGTCGCCGACCCGGCGGCGGCGATCGTGGCCGCCGTGGAGAGCGGCGACGTGCTCGAGCACGAGCCGCCGGAGCCGGAGTTCGACGAGGACGCCGACGTCGAGGAGCTGCCCGAACCGGATCCCGCCCTGCGGACGCTGTCGCTGGCCCGCTACGGCATGGCCGAGGAGGCGGTCGCGGAGAACGTGGCCCGGCTGATGGCCACCGCCGAGCGGATCGCCGACCCCGCCGCCGTCCGGTCGGTGGCCAAGGGGCTGGACGAGGCGCAGAAGAAGGCCGTCGCCCAGGTGCTCGGCGCCGGGGTCTCGCTGCTCACCGGCGGCCCGGGCACCGGCAAGAGCCGCACGGTCGCGGCGGTGGTGTCGCTGCTGCGGTCCAAGGGCAGCGAGGTCGCGCTGGCCGCCCCCACGGGGCGGGCGGCCAAGCGGCTGGAGGAGCTCACCGACCACCCCGCGGTCACCGTGCACCGGCTGCTCGGCGCCCAGGGCACCTCCGGCGGGTTCGCCCGCAACGAGGAGTGGCCGCTGGACGCCGACGTCGTCGTGGTCGACGAGGCCTCGATGCTGGACGTCGAGCTGACCGCGGCGCTGCTGGAGGCCTGCCAGGACGGCACCCACCTCCTGCTGGTCGGTGACCCTGCGCAGCTGCCCTCGATCGGCCCCGGGCACGTGCTGGGCGACCTCATCGACTCCGGCGTCGTCCCGGTCGTGGAGCTGACCACGCTCTACCGGCAGGCCGAGGGCGGGGCGATCGCGCGGCTGGCCAACGCCGTGCGGGCCGGTGAGCTGCCGCCGGTGGACTCCCCCGACCGGGAGGTCGTCGTGGTCCCGGCGGCGGGCAGCGCGGAGGCGGCCCGGCGGGTGGTGCAGCTGGTCACCGACTCGATCCCGCGGGCGCTGGGCATCGACCCGGCGGCGGTGCAGGTGGTCACCCCGGTGCACCGCGGGCCGGCCGGCACCATCGAGCTGAACAAGGCGCTCAAGGCGCAGCTGAACCCCGGCGACGGCACGGTGTGGGGCTTCGACGTGGGCGACCGGGTGGTGGCCACCGCCAACCACCTGGACCTCGAGCCGATCGGGTTCGCCAACGGCGAGGTGGGTGTGGTCACCGGCACCGGCGACGGCACGCTGGACGTCGACTTCGCCTCCGGGCCGGTGACGGTCAGCGGGTCGGCGATGAGCGACCTGCGGCACGGCTGGGCGATCACCGTGCACCGCGCGCAGGGCTCGGAGTGGGCCGGGGTGGTCGTCGTGCTGCCGCCGGAGGCCGGGGGGATGCTCTCCCGGCCGCTGGTCTACACCGCGCTCACCCGCGCCCAGCGGCACCTGTCGATCGTGCACGCCAGCGGGGCGGCGCTGGCCCGCGCGGTCGGTCAGGTCGACGTCCGGCCGCGGCGCACCCGGCTGGCCGCGCTGCTGGCCGACAACGCGGACTAGCCCAGCGGACCGGCCCACCCGAGGGCCTTCGTGGCCACTTCGGCCCCTCGGGAGGCGGCCGAAGTGGCCACGAAGGCCGTCAGTCGCGGCGGGCCAGCGCGGCGCGGGCCGCGCACAGCAGCTGCCGGGTGGCCCCGTGCAGCTGCCCGGGGCAGGTCAGCGGCCGGGCGAAGGGGATCCGCAGGTCGCGGGTGCTGGTCAGCCGCTCGATGCGCAGCCGGTACCCGAACCGGTCCACGCCCAGGGGCCGGACGACGTCGCGGGGCCCCAGCTCGCCGGCCGGGATGCGGCTGCGCAGCAGCTGCAGCACCTCGGGGTGGTCGCGGTCGAGGTGGCGCAGCATCGCCGCCTCGACGCCGGCGAGGGGGTCGGGGCGGGCGGCGGCGTAGTCGTGCGGGCCGACCTCGGCGCAGCCGGTGCCCTCGCGCAGCACCACCTCGGCGAGGTCCAGGCGCAGCAGGGTGGTGTCGCCGCCGACGTCGAGCAGCTGCCCGACCGGGCGGACGTCGGCGAAGGCCATCGCGGCCAGGCGCTGGTCGGCGGGGTGGACCGGGGTGAGCCAGCCGGAGAGCCACAGCTGGGCGCGCAGGGTGTCACGCAGCGGGACGGGGGCCCGGTCGCTGACCATCAGGACGGCGGTGACGTCGGGTTCCCCGGCCAGGGCGGCGGCCACCTCCCCCGCGCCCGGCACGAGCACCAGCACCTGCCCGTCGCGGGTGGTGGCGTGGGCCAGCGGCCGGCTGGGTGCCAGGCCGCGGACGCAGAGGGCGGCCGGCTCGCGGGAGGCGACGGTGCGGGCTCGTTCGGCCGGGTCGGCCAGCACGGCGGGCGGCGCGGGGCTCCGGCCGGGGCTCGTCGTCATGGGCGCTCCCTCGAGATCTGCGACACAGGACTTAGGCGAGCCTAACCATAGTGACCTCGGTGGGGGAAGGCCTGGCGGGCGGCCGCGCACCGCCCGGACCAGCCGGTCTCAGAAAGAGACGGCGCGACTCCCCGGCGGGCCGTTGCCCCGGCCTCCCGGGTGGGTGTCCCATGGGCCCCACTCCGGGCACCCGCCCGCGGCGCCCGGGCCTCCAGGGGGCTGCCGTGCTCGTGACCGCCTGCCGTCGGACCGCCGTCATCGGCGTCGTCACCGCGCTCTCCCTCGGCACCGGCAGCGGCGTCGCCGGCGCCCGGGCGCCCGCGGTCCCGGCCGCCGAGCCGATCGTCCCCACCCTCACCTGGACCGACTGCGGCACCACCGAGGCCGGGACGGCGGCCGGCGTCCAGTGCGCCACCGCGCCGCTGCCGCTGGACTACGACGACCCCGCCGGCGCGCAGGTGCAGATCGCGCTCGCCCGCGTGCCGGCCACCGACCCGGCCAACCGCATCGGGTCCCTCTTCTTCAACTTCGGCGGCCCGGGCGGGACGAGCGTGGACGTCCTCCAGGCCGTGGGGGCGGCGTTCCTCCCCGGGCTGACCGCGCGGTTCGACGTCGTCGGGTTCGACCCGCGCGGCGTCGGCCAGAGCAGCCCGTCGATCGACTGCCGGGTGGACCAGGAGACCCAGGGCATCTACTCGATGCCGGTGCCCACACCGCTGGACATCGACGTCGACGCCTACGTCGCCAAGGCCCAGGGCTACGTGGACGCCTGCCTGGCCAACGGGCCGATCCTCGAACACGTGTCGACGGCGAACGTCGCCCGCGACATGGACGTGCTGCGCGCCGCCGTCGGCGACGAGCGGCTGAGCTACCTGGGCTTCTCCTACGGCACGTTCCTCGGTGCCACCTACGCCGCCCTCTTCCCCGACCGGTACCGGGCGCTCGTGCTCGACGGCGCGATCGACGCCGAGGAGTACATCTCCGACCCGCTGAGCAACATCGCCGAGCAGACCGCCGGCTTCGAGCAGTCCCTGGCCCGCTTCGCCGAGGCGTGCGCGGTGGACCAGCAGGCCTGCTCGGGCTTCGGCGGCACCGACCCCTACCTGGCCTACGACCGGCTGGTCGCCGCCGCGAACGCCACGCCCATCCCCGCCGACGGGTACCCCGCCGACCCGCGGGCGGTCACCGGCGACGACATCCTGATCGCCACGTTCGGGCAGCTGTACTCCAAGCGCCGGTGGGGCACCCTCGGTGCGGCGCTGGCCGCCGCGGCCGCCGGGGACGGCTCGGCGATCCGGCAGCTGGTGGACGGCTACTACGGCCGCCGGGACGACGGCACGTTCGACCCCGGCCTGGACCGCTACTTCACCATCGGCGCCAGCGAGCAGCGCTATCCGCAGGGCGACCTGGGGGTCTACCTGGACCGTGGCGCGGAGTCGTGGGCGTCGTTCCCGCACTTCTGGTCCAACAGCGGGTACGCCGAGATCAGCTACGGGCTGTGGCCCGCCCGCGACGAGGACGCGTTCACCGGCCCGTTCACCGTCCCGGCGTCCGCACCGCCGGTGCTGGTCATCGGCACCACCTACGACCCCGCGACGCCCTACCCGTGGGCGCAGCGGCTCACCGCGCAGCTGGGCAACGCCCGGCTGCTGACGATGGAGGGCGACAACCACACCGCCTACCTGGGCAACTCCGCGTGCATCACCGCCGCGGCCGACACCTACCTGCTCGAGGTGGCCCTGCCCGCCGAGGGCACCGTGTGCCAGCAGGAGGTGCCCTTCGTGGCGCCCGCGCCGGCCCCGACGGCGGACCGGACGTCGGTCCGGACCGACGTCCTCGGCTCGCTGCTGGCCGGGGGACGCTGAGCCCGCGCCCGGGCCGGCGGACCGGCCCGGGCGCGGGGGCGCGTCAGGTGAGGTCGGGGTCCTCCTCCACGGGCACGTCGGCCTCCTGCTCCAGGACGTCGGCGTCGTCGGCCTCGCGGTCGCCCACGGGCCGCAGCGGCGCGCCGGTGCCCCGCGGCCGGGCCACCAGCTGCTGGTCGAGCGCATCGGCCTCCGGCACGTCACCCGCGGGCGGGGTGGCGTCGGCGGCGAGGGACACCTCGGGCGGATCGACCAGGTCCTGCTGCTCGGCGCGGTCGGCGTCGGTCGCGTCGATGCCGGGGTCGGTCACGTCGTCCTCCCTCTCGTCGTGCGGTCGGGGTCGGGCCCATCCTGCCGCCCGCACGGGTGACCGGCAGACCGGGAGACGACGAACACGTGCTCCACGGGCGACGGGCGGGCACAATCGGGCTGATGGAGGCGGTTGCCGGGGATTACGAGTTCGCGCCGCTGCGGATCCCACCGGGCACGTCCCGGTCCGCAGCGGCGACCATGCTGAGCCTGCAGTCGGACGTCGGTGGCTGGGAACTCGCCCGGCTGCAGCTGCACGCCGACGGCACGCGCAAGGCCATCCTGCGCCGGCGGGCGCGGTTGTCCTACCTGCCCAAGCCGCACATCTAGCGCGCCCCCGCTCAGGGGACGAGCACGACCTTGCCCACGGTGCTGCGGTCGGCCAGCCGCGCCAGCGCCTGCGGGGCCTGGTCCAGCGGCAGCACGTCGCCGATCATCGGGTCCACCTGCCCGGCGGCGACCAGCGCGGTCAGCGCCTCGTGGGTGCGGGCGATCAGCGCGGGCTCCTTGGTGCGGTAGAGCCCCCAGTGCAGGCCGACGACGCTGTAGTTCTTCACCAGCGCGTGGTTGGCCGGGGCCTCCGGGATCCGGCCGCTGGTGAAGCCCACCACGACCAGCCGCCCCTCGAAGGCGATGCACTTGCGGGAGCGGTCGAAGACGTCGCCGCCGACCGGGTCGTAGACGACGTCGGCGCCGTGACCGCCGGTGACCTCCTTGACCACGGCGACGAAGTCCTCGCTGGTGTAGTCCACGACGTGGTCGGCGCCGAGCTCGCGGCAGACCTCGACCTTGCGCGCGCCCCCGGCGGTGGCGATGACCCGCGCGCCGGCCGCCTTGCCCAGCTGGATCGCCGCCGACCCCACGCCGCCGGCGCCCGCGTGCACCAGCAGCCACTCCCCCGGCTGCAGGTGCGCCCGGCGGTGCAGCCCGACGTGCCCGGTCTGGTAGGTCAGGTAGAGCGCGGCGGCCTTCTCGTCGGACATGCCCTCGGGCACCGGCCAGGCGCCGTCGGCGTCCATGAGGGCGTACTCGGCGAAGGCGCCGGGGCCGCCGGAGGGGCCGCCGATCACCCGCTGGCCGGTCTCCACGACCTCACCGCACAGCTCGACGCCGGGGGTGAACGGCAGCGGCGGGCGTTCCTGGTACCTCCCCTGCACCATGAGGATGTCGGGGAAGTTCAGCGCCGCGGCCCGCACCCGGACCAGCACCTGGCCGTCGCCGGGGGTGGGCGGCTCGACGTCCTCCAGCCGCAGCACCGCCGAGGGATCACCCAGCTCGTGGACCCGCCATGCACGCATGCCCGCGACCCTGCCAGACGCGCCGGTGACCCGCGTTCCGGGCCGTCCGGTTCGCCGCCGGGGCGCGGTCGTGACAAGGTGCGGACCGGCGGTCGCCGACTCCCCGGGCGGCCGGGAAGGACGTCGATGCTCTCCCACCTGACCGACCGGCTGCGCTTCCTGCAGGCCTTCGTCACCAACCCGCGCCAGGTCGGGGCGGTCCTGCCGACCTCGCGCTGGGCGGTGCGCGACATGCTGGACCTGGCCGACCTGCCCGCGGCGCGGCTGGTCGTGGAGCTGGGCGCCGGGACGGGCTCGCAGACCGGCGAGATCCTCGCCCGGCTCGGCCCCGACGCGCGCCTGCTGGCCTTCGAGATCGATCCGCGGCTGGCCCGGCTGCTGGCTGAGCGCCACCGGGACCCGCGCCTGACCGTGGTCAGCGACTCCGCCGAGTTCCTCGACGCGCACCTGGACGGCTCCCTGGCCGACGTCGTCGTCTCGGCGCTGCCCTACACCTCGCTGGAGCCCGGGCTGCGCCGCCGCATCCTCGACGTGCTGCCCAAGGCGATGACGCCGCAGGGGGTGACGCTGGTGATCCAGTACTCGCCCCTCATGGAGGGCGAGCTGCGCAGGCGCTTCGCCTCCGTGCGCCGGCGGATCTCCCCGTGGAACGTGCCACCGGCGTTCCTGTTCGCCTGCTCCGGGCCCACCGGCCCCGCGCGGTAGGTCAGCGCATCGTCGGCGGGCGCAGCGCCTCCGGGACGACGGCGGTCTCCCCGGTCGCGGTGCGCGCGCTGGGCACGCCCTTGAACCGGTACGGGACGGCGCCGATGCCCGGCTGCACGATGTAGGCCGCGCCGGGCTCCCCCGACGCCCAGGCCGCGACCATCGCGTCGGCGACCTCCGCGGCGGTCAGCACCGGGAAGCCGGCCTTCTCGAACTCCTCGCGGATGGGGTCGATGATCGCGGTGTCGGCGAACCCCGGGCAGATCGCGGTCATGGTGATGCCCTCGGCGGCCAGCCGGGGCGCCATCGACCGGACGAACGCCACCGCCCCGCCCTTGGCCACGCTGTAGCCGGGGTCGGTGGCCATCGGCGAGAGCCCGGCCAGCGACGCGGTCACGACGATCGCACCGCCGCCGGATCGCTGCAGCGCCGGGAGCGCGGCCTCGGTGCCGTAGACGACGCCGAACAGGTCCACGTCGACCACCCGCAGGAAGCCCTCGACGTCCAGCAGCGCGTCGGAGTCGAACCCGGCGATGCCGGCGTTGAGGAACACCGCGTCGAGCCGGCCGTGCTCGGCCTCCACCTGCGCCACGACGGCCCGGTTGGCCGCGCGGTCGGTGACGTCGAGGACGGCGAACCCGCAGCCGAGGTCGGCGGCCGTGGCGCGGGCCCGCTCGCTGTCGAGGTCGGCGAGCACGACGGTGACACCGCCCCCGCGCAGCTTCTCGGCGAGGGCCCGGCCGAAGCCGCCGGTGCCCCCGGTGATCAGCGCGACGGAGCCGGGGCCGGGGGTGGTGGAGGTCACCGCCGCATCACACCACGGCCGGCTCAGGCCGCGCGCAGGAAGCGGTCGAGCACGCGGATGCCGAACCGCAGCGACTCCACCGGCACCCGCTCGTCGATGCCGTGGAACAGCGAGGCGAAGTCCAGCTCCGGCGGCAGCCGCAGCGGGGAGAACCCGAAGCAGCGCATGCCCAGGCGCTCGAAGCTCTTCGCGTCGGTGCCGCCGCTCATCGTGAACGGCACCGGCCGCGCGCCGTCGTCCTCGGCCTTGAGCGCGGCGACCATCTGCTCGACCAGCGGGCCGTCGAACGTCGTCTCCACGGCCTGGTCGTGCACGATCCACTCCCGCTGGACGCCCTCGCCGAGCAGGCCGGCCAGCTGCCGCTCGAACTCCTCCTCCTGGCCGTACAGGAAGCGGCCGTCGACGGTGGCGCTGGCGGTGCCCGGGATGACGTTGGCCTTGTAGCCGGCCTCGACCATCGTCGGGTTGACCGTGTTGCGCAGCGCCGCGCCGATCATCCGGCTGATGCTGCCCAGGCGGGCGAGGGCCTCCTCGGGGGAGTCGGGGTCGATCTCGATGCCGTAGGCGTCCTCGACGGCGGCGAGGAACTGGCGCATCGGCGGGGTGAGCACGGTGGGCAGGCGGTGCGAGCCCAGCCGCGCCACGGCCGCGCACAGCCGGGTGACGGCGTTGTCGTCGTGGACGAACGAGCCGTGGCCGGGCCTGCCGCCGGCGGTCAGCCGCATCCAGGCCAGGCCCTTCTCGGCGGTCTGCACCAGGTAGAGGCGCAGGTCGTCGCGGACGGTGATGCTGAAGCCGCCGACCTCGCTGATCGCCTCGGTGCAGCCCTCGAACAGGTCGGGGTGCTCCTCCACGAGGAAGCGGGCGCCCAGCCGGCCCCCGGCCTCCTCGTCGGCGACGTAGGCCAGCACGACGTCCCGCGGGGGCTGCACGCCGGTGCGGGCCCAGTCGCGGACCAGCGCCAGCACCATCGCGTCCATGTCCTTCATGTCGACCGCGCCGCGGCCCCACACGTAGCCGTCACGCTCCTCGCCGGAGAAGGGGTGGACGCTCCACTCGGCCGGGTCGGCGGGGACGACGTCCAGGTGGCCGTGGACG
The DNA here is from genome assembly GCF_054050635.1 of Geodermatophilus sp. SYSU D00079. NCBI lineage: Bacteria > Bacillati > Actinomycetota > Actinomycetes > Geodermatophilales > Geodermatophilaceae > Geodermatophilus > Geodermatophilus sp. SYSU D00079. The sequence continues at coordinate 55,261 of NZ_JBJGZS010000014.1, forward strand.
AGCAGGGCGGGCCGGCTGCGGTCGGCGCCCGGGATGCGGGCCACCAGGCTGGCCCTCCCCCGCTCCGACTCGTGGATGACGCTGCCGATCCCGACCTCGTCCAGCTTGCCGGCGACCCACTCCGCGGCCGCCCGCTCGCCCTTGCCGGTGGCGGTGTCCCCGGTGTTGGTCGTGTCGATGCGGATGAGGTCACTCAGCAGTTCCGCGACCTCGGCCTGGGCGGCGGCGAGGGGGGCGGGCGAGGTCTCGGACATGCCGCCGATCGTGCCACCGGCCCGGCGCGTCCCCCGGAGGGGTGGGACGGGCCTCCACCGCGGACGCCGCCGCGCCGATCACCGGGGTGTGGAACTGCCGAGTGCGCTGCGGGCCCGTGAGCCCCGCACGGCCGCGCGCAGCGCCGTGCTCATCCTCGTGGTGTGCGCCGCCGCCCTGGCCGCGCTGACCGCCGTGGAGGACCCGTCGGTCGCCGTGGCCGTCGGGTCGTGGGCCGGCGTGCTGCTGATGCTCGGCGGTGCCGCGGTCTGCCGGTTCGTCTCCGCGGAGGCGCTGGACCGGACCGGCTTCTGCGTCGGCCTGGCGCTGGGCGGGGTCCTGCTGGCCACCACGCTGAACTCGCTGACCGGCGACGCGAGCATCACCGGCCAGTCCTTCCTCGCCTTCCCGGTCCTCTGGGCGGCCTCGCACCTGCGCCGCGGCGCGGTGGTCCTCGCCACCTCGATCGCCGTGGTGGCCGACGCGCTGAGCCTCTACCTGCTGCTCCCGGCCGAGGCGGCCACGACCAGCCTGCTGTTCTTCGGCGCCGTCCTGGTCGTCATGGCCGTCATGCTGGTCCGCGGCAACGAACGGCAGGAGGAGCTGGTCGCCGCGCTGCAGGAGCAGGCCCGCGTCGACGCGCTCACCGGGCTGGTCAACCGGCGGGTGTTCGACGAGGCGCTGACCCGGAGCGCCCCCCGGTGGACGGCGGCGGGCACGGCTCTGGTGCTCATGGACGTGGACTCGTTCAAGGCGATCAACGACTCCCACGGCCACCCCGTGGGCGACGCGGCGCTGGTGCACCTCGCGCGGATCCTCCGCGAGCAGGTACGCGCCGAGGACGCGGTCCTCTCCCGGCTGGGCGGCGACGAGCTGGCCGTCCTGCTGCCCGGGTGCTCCGCGGCGGTGGCCGCACGACGCGCCGAACAGCTGCACGACGTCGTCCGCTCCACCCCGCTGCCGCTGCCCGACGGCACCCTGCTCACGCTGTCGATCAGCCTCGGCGTGGCCCACCTGCACGGCGGCGCCGGCGACCTCACCGCGCTCTACTCGGCCGCCGACCGGGCGCTGTACGAGGCCAAGCGGAGCGGCCGGGGACGGGTCGCCGTCGCCCCCGCCTGAGTTCCGGGAACGCCGGCGAGGGGGTGCGTGATCGCCGTCCCGGCGTCCGGTAGTCTCTGTCTCGCACTCGTCCGGGTGGCGGAATGGCAGACGCGCTAGCTTGAGGTGCTAGTGCCCTTTATCGGGCGTGGGGGTTCAAGTCCCCCCTCGGACACCACCTCACCCCGGGATTCCTGCAGGTCAGGAGCCCGGGGTGTTCTGCTGCCGGGGCCTCGGAGGCCCCCGTGGTACTCCGTCCGTCGGATCAGCCCGCGAGCAGCGCCGCGAAGCGGTCGGCGGCTCCCGGCCCATGCCGTGGTGCACGTGCTGGTGGACGGTGAGCGAGATGGTGGCGCTGGCGTGACCGAGGCGCTCCGACACGACCTCGACCGGCACGTCGTCGGCCAGCAGCAGGGTGGCGTGGGTGTGGCGCAGGTCGTGCAGCCGGATCACCCCCGTCCACGCCCGCCTCAACCGGCAGCTAGCGGCCCTCGGCGTCCCCGAGCCCGGGGCTCCCCTGGTGGTGCGTGTGCTCGCCTGGTGGTGCGTGTGCTCGCCGTCGGCGTCGCGCTGCCGGCGGATGCAACGCCGACCGATCGCGTGATCCAGCGGCCGCAGGTCACGATGTGGGGTCCTCCGCCGGGTCGGGGAAGTCGAACGGCGGCGTCGGCGTCTGCCCTTCCGCGGCGACCACCGCATCGACGGTCACCTCCCCCGCATCCTCGAACACGAGTGTCACCGCAACGGACTGCGACGACCGCAGCGGCGTCCGCAGCTCCCGGAGGAGGACCGACGGCGCACCTTCCGCGCCGACGTACACGGTGTCGTCGGCCGGCACGGGGACGGCCTCGACGCCCTCTGCGTCGACGGTGAGCACGGCGTCGGCGAAGTCCGGTCCCCGGACGTCGAGCAGCGCGTCGTCCTCGGTTCCGTCGTTGGCGATGCCGAGGTAGAGCCGGGCGTCCTCCCCCACCTCGTAGACGCCGTCGAGCGGGTACTCGAGCTGGACCTGGAGGACCGTGACCGCACCACTCACGACCTCGTCGGGGCCCACGGCACCGGTGCCGTCGAGGTCCCGGGTCACGTCGCCGCAGCCGGCGACGGTGAGAGCGGTGGCGACAGCGGCGACGGTCAGCCACCACCGGGTCGGGTGCTGCTGCAGCATGCTGACCCTCCAGATCCTGTTCCGTGCGGGCTCGCCCTGGCCTCGGAGCGACGCCCGGGCAGGGCCACGGACTGGTGTGCCCCGGATCCCCTCGAGCATCGGGATGCGCGGTGGAACGTCACGCGACCGCAAAGCTGCGGTCCCGCGGATCAGGCGAAGGCGGGCGGTCAGCGCGGGCGACCGACGGCCTCGACCAGCGTCTCGAGCGCGGCCAGCACCGCGGCCGCCCGGTCACCGGGGAGCGGTGCCAGGAGGTCCCGGAGCATGGCCAACCGGATCTCGTCGTACCGTTCCAGCGTCCGCTCCCCTCCGCATCCAGCCACAGGACCTGCGGGCTCGAGTCGATGAACGGTCCCCCTGCCATCGGCTGCCGGGGTCCTCACCACGCGGCCCGCGCTCCCGACCGCTCCGCGAGAGGTCAGTCGCCGTCCGCGTCGCCGGAGCCGCCGTCCGCCCACGGCATCGGATCGCCTCGCCGATCGGCGGGTGGCGGGACTGGCTCAGCCTGCATCTCGACCTGCTCGTGCAGCGGAACCCGGGCACCGGCGAGGAACTCGTTCTCCGGGAGGCGGTACCTGTTGTCGGCCATGGCGCAGCCTGGCACACGTCGGGCACCGCGATCGTTCCACGATGAGGACGATCAGGAAGCCGTCCACCGGGTGCGCTGCTCCGAGCCCGCCCCGGTGTCAGCGGCTGTCCCCGCGGTCCCGGGGGGTGCCGCGCAGGGGTCACGGCGCATCAGCCAGGTGCGCGGCCCCCCGCCGGGCAGGTCGACGACGTCGGTGATCGAGAAGCCGAGGCGCCGGTAGAAGCGCACGTTGGACTCGGCGCTGGTCTCCAGGTGCACCGGCAGCCGCTCCCGGTCGGCGCGGCCGAGCCCCGGCAACAGCGTCGCGGCACCTGCGCCTCGCCCCTGCCGGAGGGCCAGGACACCGAGGCTGGCCAGCGTCACGTGCGGCCCGTCGGGCCGACGTCCGGCCAGTGCCGCCTCGGCCGCGGCCCCGGCGGCCGCCCGGCTGCCGGCGAGCTCGGCGGCGGCCGTCCCGACCCGTGCCCACGCCTCGTCGGGTACTCCGGTGCTGGGCATCCACACCGCGACGCTGATGAGCTCCTCATCCGTCTCGCCGAGGTCGACCGACCCGAAGGGCAGGGCGACCTCGGCGAGGAAGAGAGAGTGCAGCGCCATCAGCCGCTCGCCGTGGCGATCGGCGTCGACGGTCCACCGGGTCCAGGGGTAGTCGGTGAAGGCGTCGGCGAGCACCGCAGCCGCGGCCGCGACGTCCTCGGGCGCCGCTGGGCGCACGTGCAGTGTCATCCGTTCCTCGTTCGGTGATCGGGGACCCGTCAGGACTCTCGGGGTCAGTCGGAGCAGCCCGGCGTCGTGTCGCCGCCGGTCCACAGGTGGTCGCTCGTCTCCGATCGGGCATCGCAGTTCGGTGCAGCGGCTGGCCCGGCTCCACAACGGCCTCACCGAGAACGCATCGGCCCAGTGTGGCGTCGACGATGCACCTCACCGGTCAGGGGTCCGTGCGCCACCGCACGATCCGCCAGTGGTTCGTGGAGCCCTCACGCCGGTAGCCGAGCTCGTGTACCGCGGCCAGTGCCAGTGCGAGACCGCGCCCCGACTCGGCGAGCTGAGAGGGCAGCTGCGCCCCGTCCAGCTCCACATCGACCCGCTTTCCGCCGTCGCGGAACTCAGCCTGGAGACGGCCGGGCCGTGCCACCACCTCGAGCTCGAAGTCGATCGGATCGCCGTCCGTGGCGTGTCGGATGATGTTCCCGGCGATCTCGGTGACGGCGATCTCGAACCGCATGCGGTCCTCCGGCACGACCTCGCCGTGCTCGAGCCACAAGCGCTCGAGCAGCGCGTGCACGGCCTCGAGAGACGCCGGCACGGTCGATGCGGTCAGGCGGAGGACCTCCTCATCCGTCACGCAGGGCTCCGACGACGCTGTCGTGCGAGCGGAGGACCCGGTCGAGGTTGGTGAGCTGGAGGACGGTGGCCACTTGAGGGCCCACACAGGCGATCCGGAGGTCGCCACCGACCTGGCGCGCCTTCTTGAGACCGCCGATGATCGCCCCCAGACCGGAGGAGTCGATGAACTCGCAGGCGCTGAGGTCGACCACGATCCGCACCCGCCCGGCCTCCACCGCCTCGGCGACCGCGGCGCGCAGCTCGGGCGCCGTGACCATCGTCAGTCGACCCTGGGGCCTGAGCACGACCCAGTTCCCGGCCTCCTGCGCATCCACCTCGATCACACTGCCTCCTCCTGTCGCACCGGCCCCCGATAGCGCGCCGCCTGGATGATCACGCTGAGCACGACCAGGTCGTAGAGCACCCACACCACGTTGATCCAGGTGCCCTGTGCCGTCGGCGCGAGCCCCAGCCAGAGCCGGACCAGCCCGACGACCAGCGCGGCCACCAGGAGCGCGATCGCGACGAGCTGTGCCCGGATCAGCCGCCACGGGAACCGCCCGCTGTCCTGACGGGTCTTCGGCGTGACCACGAACCCGAGGCTGCGCCCGAAGAACACGTTGCCGACTGCCGTCGTGCACGCCCGGATCCAGAGCGGGAACAGCGCGAGGCTGTACTGCTGCCCGCGCCAGGTCCGTATGCCATAGCCCACGACCAGGAAGAGCAGCTGCGTCGTGAGCAGGTACGGGAGGAGCCGGACGGCGAAGTCGCCACCGAAGCTCTGCACCGGCCGGATGCCGAAGAAGAGGTAGAGCACCGGCGCCGCGATGTACACCACGGCGGCGAAGCCGGAGAGGTAGCTCCACATGGTGGCGAAGTACATGAGCCGTTGCCCGACGCTGAGCCCCCGTTGGACGAGCGGGTTCTCCTTCAGCATCACCTGCAGCGTTCCCTGCGACCAGCGCAGCCGCTGGTGCAGCATGGTGCCGAGGTCCTCCGGCGCCAGACCCCGGGCGAGGACCTCGTGGTGGTACACGGTCCGCCAGCCCAGCGCGTGCAACCGCATGGCCGTGGCCATGTCCTCGGTGACCGAGATCGTCGCGAGCGGCATCACCGGCTGCGCCTCGTCGACGAGGTCGACGTCGACCGCGCGGACCAGCGCCTGGATCGACTCCAGGGCACCGAGCGGCGACCACTCCCGGGCGGCCAGCTGCTCGAGCGCCGCCTCGTCGACGACCACCGCGTTGAGCTGGCCGTCGGTTCCGATGGGCAACGTCTCGATCGCGGCGAGATCCGCCCTGAGCGCCTCGATGTCGGCCGCGACGATGCCCTGGCTCGCCGCATCGACGCGCTGCTGGAACCGGTAGGTGACCTCGGAGACGGGCTGCCCGGCCTTGAGTTCCGACCGCGCGTCCCGGACCGCCGCAGACACCTGGTCCAGCGCTGCGACGGCCGCGGGGTGGTGCCGGGCCTCCCGCCGCGCCTGCGCGATCATCGTCCCCGCGGCACCAAGAGCCTCGCGCACGGCCACCTCAACCTCGCGGACGTAGCCAACGACTCCGAGCTGCATCAGGGCCTCCCGCCGCAGCACCGCGTTGGAGCCGCAGAAGAACGCCGCGTTCCACCCGTCCTTGCCCTGCTGGATGGGGCCGTAGAACAGCGGGGCCTGGCTGCCCAGGGGGTCCGAGTCGTCCACGTTGACGAACCACTGCGGGGTCTGCACGAGCGCGACCCGGGGATCCCGGAAGTAGCCGAGCGTGCGGTCGAGGATCGCCGGGTCGGGGACCTGGTCGGCGTCGAGGATGAGCAGGAACTCGCCCTCGGTGGCGAACAGGGCGTTGTTGAGGTTGCCCGCTTTGGCGTGCCGCGGCCGGTCGGCCCAGTCGGCGCTCCGGGTGATGTAGCCGATGCCGGCTGCGGCCGCCGCACTGCGCATCTCGGCCCGCTCCCCGTCGTCGAGCACCCAGGTCCGGTGCGGGTATCGGATCGCGGCGGCAGCGTGGGCAGTGGCCATGACCATGTCGACGGGCTCGTTGTAGGTGGTGATGAACACGTCCACCGTCACGTCCGGCGGGGACAGCGGTTCGCCACGCTCACGGACCCGCCACATCGTGGCGCCGAACAGGAACGCGTCGATCAGGCTGTAGGTCTCAGCGAGCACGAGCGGGACCGCGATCCACCAGTTGTCCCAGTTCACCGAGGACAACCAGCGCCAGGTCACGTAGTTGACCCCGGAGACGAGCGTCAGGATGACCAGCACCCGGATGAGTCCCCGACGGCTACGGGCGCGGAGGCTGTCGGGCGGCCGGTGCCGGCTCACGGGTCCCTCCGCATGACCAGGATCGCGACGTCGTCCTCGAGCACCGGCCGGGTCCGTGCCAGTGTCATGAACCGCCGGACGACGTCGCCGGACGACGCGGCGCCCCTGACCACACGGGCCACCTCGTCCAGCGCCGTCTCGGGCGAGCCGCCGCAGAGATCGAGCAGCCCGTCGCTGAACGCGACGACCGTGTCGCCCGCCCTCAGCACGACCCGGTCCTCCCGCCACTCCTGGTCGGGCAGGATGCCCAGCGGCAGACCGCCCCGCTGCGGTCGCACCATCGAACCGTCCGCTCGCACCAGCAACATCAGGCCGTGACCCGCGTCGGTGTAGCGGAGAGTCGCCGCACGGGGCGACAGCCGCGCATGGCAGAGGGTGACCATGGTGGTCGTCCCGTCGAGGTCCTCGTAGAGGGTCGCCGCCGCCTCGCGCACGGCGTCGCCAGGTTCGGCCCCCCGGCTCGCCAGCCGCATGGCGCCGCGGACGGTGGCCATCACGATCGCCGCTGGGAGGCCCTTCCCCATCACGTCCCCCAACGTGATGGCGAGGTCCCCGTCCGGGGTGCACCCCCAGTCGATGAAGTCGCCACCGACGCTCCGTGCGGGCATGCACGCGCCGGCCAGGTCGTACCCGTCGAGATCCGGCCAGCGGGATGGGAGGAGGGCCCGCTGGACCTCCGCGGCCTGCTGCAACTCCCTCGACCGGGTCATCTCCTCCTGGACCCACCCGGCGAGCTCCTCGAGCAGGGCCCGTTCCTCGTCGGTGAACCGGCGTGGGCGGTCGTCGATGAGGCACAGGGCGCCCACCCGGTGGCCGCCGGGTGCCTCGAGAGGGTGACCGGCGTAGAAGCGGATGTTCGGCCCACCGAGGACCAGCGGGTTGCCGGCGAAGCGCTCGTCCCCCGCGGCGTCCTCCACCACGAGTGTCCGGCCCGTCCCCAGCGTGTGGTGGCAGAACGAGTCGTGACGGGGCACCGCGTCCAGGTGCCGGCCCTCCTGGGACTTCACGTGCTGCACGTCCCGGTCGATGAGCGTGACCGCGGCAGAGGCGACCTTGAAGACCTGCCGGGCCAGCCGCGTGATCCGGTCGAAGCGTTCCTCCGGCCCGGTGTGCAGGACTCCGAGGTCCTCCAGTGCTCGGACGCGTGCCTCCTCCACGGCCGCCACGGGCGGGACCGGCACCGTACGCGCGCTCATCGCCCCACTTCCCCGGATGACCCCCGACACGCCTGGTTTCGCCGACACGCCCATCGATGATGCGGGCTCGGCGACCGTTCGGCTCGTTCGCCCGGCGAAGGGAGGGGTGGTACCAACGAGTGGTGCACCCGATCCGGCTGTGGACGACCGTCGGTGTGCTGACGATCCTGCCGGTCCTCGGGCTGGCCGGCTGCGGTCGAGCGGAACCGGTCACGCTCGGTGTCGCGGCCGACGACGTGACGGCGCTGGACTCCTTCGCGGACGTCGCCGGCACGCCGGTCGGCGTGTACCAGTGGTACCAGGCGTGGGCCGGGCGCCAACCGCTCGACACCGCTCGTGCTGACGCGGTCGCCGCACGCGGAGCCCTGCCGCTGCTGACCTGGGAGGCCTGGTCCCCAGGCGCCGGAGTCGACCAGCCGGACTACTCGCTGGCGAGCATCGCGGGCGGTGTCCACGACGACTACGTCCGGGCGTTCGCCCGGCAGGTCCGGGACTGGGGAGGCCGGCTCGGCCTCAGGTTCCTGCATGAGCTCAACGCCCCGCACTACCCCTGGTCGACCGGCGTCAACGGGAACGAGCCGGCCCAGGCGACAGCGGCCTGGCACCACGTCCGGGAGGTGTTCGAGGAGGAGGGGGCGGACGACGTCCTCTGGGTGTGGTCGGTCAACGTCCACGCACCGGGAACGGAGTCGTACGCGGCGCTCTACCCGGGTGACGACGCGGTCGACTGGGTGGGCATCGACGGCTACAACGGCGGCACCGCGCTCCCGTGGGGTGGCTGGCGCAGTCCGGAGGAGGTCTTCGGGGAGTCGCTGGCGGACCTCCAGCGCCTGTCCGACCGCCCGCTCGCCATCACCGAGACGGGCTCGTCGGAGGAGGGCGGCGACAAGGCGGCCTGGATCGAAGCGCTGTTCGAGCTGGCCCTGGACGAGGGCGTGCAGGTGGTCATCTGGTTCCAGTACGACAAGGAGACCGACTGGCGCGTGAACAGCTCACCCGCCGCTGCGGATGCTCTCCGCGCGGCCGCCACCGCGCCCGGTCGTTTCACGGCCTCGTGGCCGGCCGGCCGGTCCTGACGGCGGGCAGACCCGTTGAGGTCAGGGCTGGGCGGTCGGCGCGACCAGGTCACTGGGATGCACGAGTGGGTCACGGCCGCGCAGGACCACGGGGCCGGGCCGCGAAAGCAGCCCGGATCCGGGCACCGGTGCAGCCCTCGCCGTCGGCCATCTCCACCCGCCTGGGGGTCTGGGCCGTATCGGGGAGAACTGCGACACCTCCATCGACGATCCGTCGTCCTCGACGGCGAGGTCCAGGCGAGGGCCGTTCGTTGCACCACGGCGTCCATGGCCTGCGGCCCCATCGCGAGCCCGATGCCCATCGGCCCGAAGCTGCCGTAGTGCCAGGGCCGACCCCACGGCCACCAGCTCCAGCCCACGGTCGCACGCTCGCGGGCGTCCGGGATCCCGGTCAGCGACGTCTCGCTTCCTTGACCTCCCGGTGGAGCTCCCAGGCGTCCGCCACCGGCCCCAGGTGCCGGAGCTTGTCGGGGTTGACCACCGAGCGGACGGTCTGGACCTGTCCTCCCAGCAGGTCCAGCGCGAACGTGAAGGCCACCTTGCCCTCGCGGTCCCGCAGGATCGCGCCGGGCTGACCGTTCACCTCGCACCGCTCCAGCGTCACGCCGACCCTTGCGAGGTCGGCGAAGACCGCCGCGAGCAGGCGCGCGACCTTGTCCGCACCCGCCACGGTGCGGCTCAGGGCGGGGGCCTTGCCCCCGGCGTCGCCGACCAGCTGGACGTCCGCGGCGAGCACGTCCCTGAGTCCGTCGACGTCCCCGTCGCGGAACGCGGCGAAGAACCGGTCCGCCAGCACCTCCCGTGCCCGGCGGTCCACCTCGAACCGTGGTCGTCCACCGTGGATGTGGTCCCGAGCCCGCACCAGCAGCTGGCGGCAGGCAGCCTCGGATCGCCCCACCGCCGCGGCCACGTCGGAGAAGTCGTAGCCGAAGACGTCCCTCAGCACGAACACGGCGCGCTCCAGCGGCGACAGACGTTCGAGCAGCAGCAGTGCCGCCATCGACACGGAGTCCGCCAGCTCCGCCGACCTCGCCGGGTCCTGGTACGGATCGGTGAGCAGGGGCTCGGGCAACCACTCGCCCACGTACTGCTCGCGCCGGACTCGCGCCGACCGGAGGACGTCGATCGAGATCCTGGTGACCACAGCGGAGAGGAACGCCTTGGGGGACCGGGGCCGGGTCGGCGTCCCCTCGTAGCGCAGCCAGGCCTCCTGCACCGCGTCCTCCGCCTCGGCCACGCTGCCCAGCAAGCGGTAGGAGAGGGAGAAGAGCAGGGGCCGCAGCTCCTCGAACTCCTGGGTCCGGCTCACGACATCTCCAGCTGCCGTCCCGCCAGATCCGCCTCGAACCCCTGACGCCACGACGGGTACCGCAGGACCCAGCCCAGTTCGCGCTTCGCCTTCGCGTTGGAGAAGCCCCGCCCCTCGGTCATCATGCCGACCGCCATGTCGCCCGCCAGCACCCGAGCGAGCCACGCCGGGACCCGCAGGGGCGGCTTGGCTCCCACGCACGCGGCGAGGTGGGGCAGCCACTCCGAGACCGGCGCCGGCTCGTCGTCGACGACGTTGTAGACACCCGTGCGGTCCTGCTCCACCGCGAGGACCGTCGCACTCGCGGCGTCGTCCACGTGGACCCAGGAGGTGTACCCCGTCCCCCCGCCGATGACCGGGAGCAGACGCTTGCGCACCAACCGGATCTGCTCCTCGTTGGCCCCGGCTCCGTAGAAGGCGCCGTACCGCAGGGCGACCCCGCCCGCTCCGGTGACCACCTCCTCCAGATGTGCGACCGCCCTGGTCCCCACGGTCATCTCGAGAGGATCGTCCTCCGTCTTCACCCATCCGCCCTGACGTGCTCCGTTGAAGCTGCCGTGGCTCTGGCTCACGACCCGCGAGCCGCCCGCCGCGTCTGCCGCGGCCAGGAGGTGGTCGATCCCCTCCGTACGGAGCCGGTTCGTCGCCGCGAAGAAGCGGTCCGGCCTCCGCGGGTTGGCCTTGCCCGCGTGCCGTCCCGAGAGACCGGTCATCTCGTTGACGATGACGTCCGGCCTGGCTGCCGCGACCACCTCGCCGACGGACATCGGGTCCAGTCCGTCCATGACGCGCCCCTCGGCTCCCAGCCGCAGCAGCAGGTCCAGCTTGGCGGGGTCCGTGGTCGTCGCGCTCACCTGGTGGCCCCGCGCGACGAGTGCGGACACCACGGCCCGGCCGATGACCCCGCTCCCACCTGCCACCAACACTCGCATCGTGCGCTCCTCTCGTGCATGGGCTCCGGTGTGGAGACGAGACAGCGCGAGCCCCTGTGACGCGACGCTCGCGGCCGGCGGGCTCCCGGCCGCCTGCGCCTCGAGGTCGGCGCGGCGGGACTGCCGGTGCTCCTCGGTGCTGTCGGCGAACTCGGCCGCCGACCCGAACACGCTCTCCGCCCCGACGCGCCGCCCCGTGCGGGCGACCGACCCCCGGCAGGGGCCCTTCCGGGACGACGACCCGACAACCACGGCCGCGGGCACCGTTGGCACCGCTCGCAGCCGCACGCCGAGCAGCCGGCGGATGACGGCACCGGAGACCAGCCCCATGGCCAGGACCGTCGGTACGGACAGGACGCTCTCGAGGAGACCCTGCATGCCAGCGGCCCTCCCGGCGCGCTCGATACCGGCCGGTCCGTTCCCAGGCCTACTGCTGCTCACCCCGGGAGGTCAACTCGCGGGCGCACCGCGTGCGGGCCGGTCGTCGCGGTCAGCCCCCCGCGTCCCTGCCCGGCACCGGCGAGGGCGGCGATCAGCTCCCCCACCGGAGCCAGGTCTCCGTCCCCAGTGGCGTGCCGGAACGCAGCCCGGTCAACTGCCGCACCCCCGGGAGGTGCTCCTCGAGCGGGACCGGCCCGGCGGGGTACTCGCCGGTGAGCACCCTCCACGTGGGCCCCAGCAGCCTGGCGGCGACGTGGGCCACCTGGAAGCGGGCCGTGACGGCAAACTCGCGCAGCCCCAGGCCGACCCGGCGGGCGACCGCTCGGCGGTGTCCACCGGTCGGTCGGGTCCACCGACAGCCGCCCGTGCTCGACGGCGTCGCCGGGAGCGGACCGCAGGACCGTGCAGACGTGGCGCACGGTCCGGGCGGGCAGGCCGCCTCGGCCGTCGGCCCGGACCGATGGGTTCCTCATCACCTCACAGCGCGGCCGATGAACTCGTGGCTCCCGGCCGGTCCAAGCCCGTGACGCCCCAGGAGAGGACACCACCATGTCTGAGCTTCTCGTCGACTTCATCACCTCCCTCGACGGCTACGCATCGGGAGAGGGCTGGCCCGGGTTCTGGGGCCTCGAGGGCCCGGAGTACCTCGCGTGGCTCGGCGAGCAGCCCGAGGTCACCTACCTGATGGGCGCGAACACCTACCGCCTGATGTCGGGCTTCGCCGCGGGCGAGGTCCCGAATGGCCAGGACGGGTTGAGGGCGGAGGAGGAGGCGTCCGTCGACCAGCTCACGCGGGCGTCCAAGGTGGTGTTCTCCTCCTCGCTCGAGGAGCCACTGACGTGGGCCAACTCCACGCTCGTCCGCGACGACGCCGTGGAAGCCGTCCGCGCCATGAAGGAGAACGGTTCGGGGCTCCTCAGCACGATCGGCAGCCTCAGCCTGTGCCGGTCCCTGCTGAGGGCCGGGCTCGTCGACCGCTTCCGGGTCGTGGTGTTCCCGGTGATCACCGGGGCCACGGGCGAAGAACGCATCTACGACGGCTACCCGGACGTCGCCCTCGAGATGATCGACCACCGGACCTTCGACGGCCGCATCCAGCTGGTCGAGTACAAGCCATGCGTGCTCGAGCACCCGCCGCTCGGCGCGCGTGCGTGACGTCGCCCCGTCCACCGGTGTCGAACGCGACCGGCGGGGATCTGGTCGCCGACACGGCCCCGATCCACGCCCGCCTCACCCAGCAGCCCGCCGACTGCGGCGTTCCCGATCCCCCCGATCGCGCGCGCGACCTGCTCGCCCTCCTCGAAGGGCCCTGTCCAGCCGGCTCCCCGCCGAGGACGGCACTCCGTCGCAGCAACCGGCGGACACGGTGCGGGGCCTCGTCAGGCGGCTGCCGGGCTGGGTCGACACGACCGTGTGGGGACGAGCGGACACGACGAGCGGACACGACGCATGGAGGCCCCGCGTCGTCCGGCCCTGCTCAGACCCTCTCTGCCGCCTGCCGGAGTGCGGCCGTGGCACCGTGGACGATCGGCTCGCCGTGTCCGAAGACCGCGGCGTCGGCGTCCATCTGGGCCAGCCGGTGCAGCGACCGCACCGCCTGCGCGCGGTCGGTGTTGAAGACCCCGAGCATGGTGCGGCCGACGTTGGCGACGGCGTCACCGGTGACCAGGAGCCGCGGCTGCGGCAGGTACAGGGCGATCGACCCGTCCGTGTGGCCCGGCACCGCGACCACCACCGCGCCACCGCCGAACTCCAGCACGTCACCGTCGTCCACGTCGCGGTCCACCTGGCACGGAGGGGCGGGCGGCAGCGGGGGCACCGCCGCCCGGATCGGCACCTCGAACGCCTCCAGGACCGGCGGTGTCCCGGCGACCTCGCCCCGGATCACCGGGGCCTCCCGCCGGTGCGCCACCACCTCGGCGCCGTGGCCGGCGGCCAGCTCCGCCGCCGAGCCCGCATGGTCCTCGTGCCAATGGGTCAGCACGATCCGCTGCAGCGGTCCGTCCAGCGCCGCCTCGATCTCGGCGGCCCGGTCGGCGGTCCCGGTGTCGATCAGCGTCAACGCGTCGTCGTCGCGCCAGAGACAGGCCGCTCCCACGGGGAAGCGCAGCATGCGCAGGCGCGGCAGGACGTCGAGCACCTCCATGCCGTCACCCTGCACTGCGCGACCTCCCTCGGGGCGTCGGTTCGCCGAGAGCGCAGCGCCCGCGCGGGATGTCCCCCGCCCCACACGATCCGCCTGGCGGCACGTCCTAACGGTGCCCGCCTGTTCGGGGAGCTTGCCGGTCGAGCCAGGCGCGCAGTTCGTCCGCCAAGGCAACCGGGGCGTCGAGGTGCACGAGGTGACCGGCCCCGCTGACCAGGCGCAACGTGGAGCCCGGGATCGCATCGCGCAGCGACCTGGCACGGGCGACGGGGATCCAGGTGTCGTCCTCTCCCCAGACGATGCGGACCGGGACCCGGATGTCCCGCAGCCGACCCGCGAACTCGTCGGTGAAGCGTTCGTCAGCCTGCGCGATCTGGCGGTAGAAGGCCGGGCGCCCCTGCTCGGTCGACCACGGGGCCGTCAGCTCGTCGAGTTGCGCCTCGGTCAGACCGCGGTGGCTCGCGCCGCCGACATAGGCCCGCAGCGCTCCCGCATGGACGGCCTGCGGTAGTCGAGCGAAGACGTCGGCGTGGTCCTTGACCAGCTTGAAGAACGGAGACCCCCACGGGCGCAGGGCGACGACGTCGACCAAGAACAGCGATGCGAGACGGCTGCCGTGCACGAGGTGGGCGCGCAGCGCAACCGCGCCACCGAGGTCGTGTGCCACCACGTGTGGCGCGTCGAGGCCCCACGTGGTCAGCAGATCGACGAGCAACTCGCCCTGGACACCCAGGTCCACGGCGTGTCCCGGCTCCATCGAGGACTGCCCGTAGCCGGGCATGTCCCAGAGGTAGACCGTGAAGTCCCGGCTCAGCGCGTCGGCGAAGGGCCTCCACAACGCGGAGGACCAGGGCGTGCCGTGGCAGAACACGACCGGTGGTCCCGAACCAGCCGTCCGCCACGCCACCGATCGACCGCGCCAGTGGAGCAGCCGGTCCGACGAGATCATCCCGGCGACCGCCCTTCACATCGATCGAGGACCACGACAGCGCGTCTCGCCGACGCGGCCCTGCTCGAGCAGCGCCGCGAGGCGGTCGGCGGCCTCTCGACGCTGCCGCGGTGCACGTGACGGTGGATGTGAGCGCGATGAGGGCCGCCGCAGGCTCGCGGACAGCCACCGCGGAGCCCGCGGCTCGTGCGCCAGGGAACGGCGGGATCGCGCATCCGGAACGCTGGCGACAGCCACCGGGTGTCGGCCACGCTTGTCCGACACCGCCCGTACCCGTCCCTGTCGAACGAGGAGGCCACCCGTGAAGCGACTGGAGTGTCGGGATGCCGGGTTCGACTGCGACGCAGTCGTCCACGGGGAGTCGGTGGAGGAGGTCATGGCCCAGGCCGGCCCGCACGCCAAGGAGGCGCACGGTGTCGACGTGACGCCGGAGATGGCCGACCGGATCAGGGCGCTGGTCCGGGACGCCTGACCCGGACCTGACGCGCGGTCCCACCACGCGCGCGGCCAGCCCGGCCCGGCGGTCGGCCCCATCCTCACCGGGTGACGTCGGTGCTGCGGCTGACGACCTCCGGCGCGGTCCGGGCCAACCTGGTGCCGCGGAGCACGCCCATGTCGACGGCGACGTAGTGCCAGCCCTGCGCCGAGCTCGACGGCGAGAAGTCCAGACCGTCGAGCTCGGCGATCTCCTCCGCGTCCACGACCAGCCGCGACGGACCGATCACACTCACCGACCAGCCTTCCCGGGTCGCCTCGTCATAGGTGTCCACCTCGAAGACCACGACGTGCTCGTTCCTGGCGCTGGCGATGCTCGAGGGAGCGAGGATGGCGACGACCACCTCGGCCCCCCGGATCCGGAAGTGCCCCGGCAGGATCATGGGCAGCGCGTTCTGCGTGAAGGCCAGCCGGCCCAACGTCGCCGTCCCCAGGAGTGCCCGGCACTCCCACACGTCCAGGTCCCGGAGGACGTGACTCGGTGTGCGCATCGCGGCCCCCATGGTGGGGAACCATGCCCCACGGGAGCCTCCGCCGGAAGCACCTGCCGCCACAGCCGCCGCGCCCGGGCGACGACGGGAGCCCACCCTCTGCAGCACCCGGCCGTGGACCGGGTCTCCCCCGCCACTGGTGACGGGGTGCGCCGATCGCGGACTGCTCCCCGCCGCGCCCGACAGAATGGCGGCATGACCCCCGAGCCGACGTCCCCGCGCGCAGCGTCCGTGCTGATCTCCGGAGCGGCGACCACGCTCTACTACGCCACGCCGGACTTCATCTCCTCCCGCACGGCTCGCGGCTGGGCGAAGGCGGGGCTGGTGGCCCTCTCCCTCGCCGTGGCGGTGCCCGACGTGAGAGCCGCCTGGGCGACCGCGAGGGAGCCGCAGCAGCTGGACGGGGAGGCCGTCCCCCCGGTCACACCCGGTCCGCCGTCCACCGGGGGCAAGGTCCTCGCCATCGGAGCGGGAGCCGCCGCGCTGGCCCTCACGGTCCGCGGGGTGGTCGCCGCCGAGCGGTGGGCCTTCCGCCGCGGAGAGGCTCGGGCGGCCGCCGGCAAGCCGCTGCCGCACACCGGCCCCGCGCTGCTGTACGGCGCGTTGACGAGCGCACTGTGGCTCCTGCCGACGCCGTTGGACGCGCGCTGACGGACGGAGCCCGGACGGTGGCAGGGGCGTGCCCGTGCCTGCACGATCAGGTCGTCCGGTGGTCCGACCACGCGCTGCCGGGTCGACCGCGAGCAGGACGGACGAGGTCACCATGACCGTCGAGGACGTGGAGCACGCGGACGCCCCGCCGGACGGCGCCACGACCGTGCGGGAGTGGGCGCAGGCACGGCGCGCTTCGGCACAGACGCTCCGCCGGCAGGCCGCGGAGATGCGCGCCCGCACCGTGACCCTCCGGTGCACCGTCCGGGCGCAGCGGGCCACGGTCACCGACGCGGCCGAGCTGCGCCGCAGGCTCTCGGCGGCCGAGCGCCGGGTGGCGGACCTCGAGGTGGCGCTGACCAGCAACCGGCGCATCAGCCAGGCCATCGGCATCCTCATGGCCCGTCACCGGCTGACCGAGGACCAGGCCTTCGACCTGCTGCGGCAGTGCAGCAGCCACCGCAACGTCAAGCTGGCGGTGCTGGCCGAGGAGGTCGTCCACACCGGCGAACTGCCGCGCACCTGACCCGTCGCCGGGGCGCCCGACCCCGAGGACCCGGGCGGCCTCGGGGTCGGGCGGCCGGACGGCTGGAGGAGGACTCGCTGCGGCCCTGTGTCAGGTACCCGACACAGGGGTACCGTCGACGAGGTGGCGACCGCACACCTCCCCGACCGGCGCCCCGGTTTCTCCGTCGTCGTGCTGGCCGCCAGCGCCGGCGGTGTGCGGGCCCTGCGCACCGTCGTGTCCGGGCTGCCGTCGGACTTCCCGGTGCCGGTCCTGGTGGTCCAGCACCGCGGATCCGGCACGCCGGAGATCCTCACCGCTCTGCTGCGGGCCCGCGGGCAGCTGCCGGTACAGACCGCCACGCCCGGCGTCCTGCAGCCCGGGGTGACCGTGCTGCCGGCCGGCATGACCGGGGAGCTGCAGCCGGACGGCCACCTGTCGCTGCGGCCCTCCCCCACCACCAGCACCGCGGACGGGCTGTTCACCAGCGCCGCCGCCGCCTTCGGCCGGGGCGTGCTGGCCGTCGTGCTGACCGGTCGCCTGTCCGACGGGTCCGCCGGGGTGCGCGCGGTGCGGCGGGCCGGCGGGCGGGTGCTGGTCCAGGACCCGGACGACGCCGAGGCGCCCGGCATGCCGAGCGCCGCCCTGGCCACCGGTTGCGTCGAGCACGCCCTGCCGCTGTCCCTGGTGGCGCCGGCGCTGGTGGCCTACGTCATGGCCCCCGGCGCCGCGGAGCTGTTCGCCGTGCCCGTGCCACCCTGGGCGCGCCTGGGTGCGCGTCCCCCCGTGCCGGCATGAGGCCCGGCGGCCGGGGGTAGCCCTCCCCGGCCTCGGAACCGAGGGTGATCCGTCCCCGAGAGGTGGAACGTGTCCACGCCCACCCGTCCGCCGCCGGACCCGCGCCGCAACCTGCTGCTCGGCTCCCTGCCCGAGGACGAGTTCGACCGCCTGCAGCCCGCCCTCGAGCCGGTGCAGCTCGACGTCCGCGACCAGCTCTACGAGCGTGACGAACCCATCGAGCACGTCTGGTTCCCCATCGACGCGGTCCTGTCGCTGCTCGCCACCGTCGAGGGGGAGGCGGCGGTGGAGGTCGCCACGGTCGGTTTCGAGGGCATGGCCGGGTTGCCGGCCTTCCTCGGCTCGCCCGAGAGCCCCCTCGACACCTACTGCCAGATCGCCGGCACCGCGGCGTGCCTGCCTCTCGGCGAGCTGCGCCGGTTCCTGGCCACGGACGGCGCGCTGCACGACCTGCTGCACCGCTACACCCAGGCCACGATGGTCCAGCTGTCGCAGAACGTGGCCTGCAACCGGCTGCACACCACCGAGGAGCGCTGCGCCCGCTGGCTGCTGCAGACCCGTGACCGCGTCGGCTCCGACGAGTTCGTCCTCACCCAGGAGTTCCTCGCCCAGATGCTCGGCGTCCGGCGAGGCACCGTGTCCCTCACCGCGGGCGTGCTGCAGCAGGCCGGCGTCATCCGCTACACCCGCGGGCGGATCACCGTCCTCGACCCCGAGGCCCTGCACGAGGTGGCCTGCGACTGCTACGACATCGTGCAGGCCGGGTACCGGCGGGCCACCGCGGCCCCCGGAGCCTGACCGGGCCCACCGACGGCCACGGCCGCGGTCTCCGCGGTGGCGGACAGCACGCGCTCGACCGGCAGTCCCGGCCCCACCGACCCCGGCTGACCGCGGCGTCCTCTGCCCGGGGAGCTGCGGCCGCTACGCCGGCCCGCCGGTGAGCGCGCTGCCCGCCCCCGGCTCCCCCGGCGCACCGCCCGGGCGCACGTCCTCCGCCGGCGGGGCCGCACCCGACGTGGTGCTGATCCAGGCGTCGATCGTCTCCCACCAGTGGTACAGCCAGTCGACCAGCTGCACCTCGTCCCGCGGCACCTCGGCGGCCGGGATGAACCACCAGCGCAGGTGCAGGGTCTTGTCCATGGGCAGGTGGCGCCACAGGTCCCGCACCGTGCTCAGGTGCTCCAGGCCGGTGTGCGCGACGAGGACGACGTCGGCGTGCGGCGCCGACCGCAGTGCCGCGACGACCCCGCCCGGACGCGGCGGCAGCAGGTGCTGCATCGCCTCGGCCCGGCGCACCGCGGACAGCAGGCCCCGGTCGCGCAGGCGCTGGATGGCCCGGGTCCGGCGGTGTCGGGTGAAGTTGGCCCCCTCGGGGAAGATCAGCAGCGCGTCCTCCTCGCCCAGGCCGCGGGCGAGGTCCGCGATCGCCTCCTCGCCGTGCCCCGCCGCCGCACCGGCGGAGACGAAGTGGTTGGGCAGCCGGTTGAGGTAGACGTCGATGAGCGGGTCCAGCTGCAGGAGGTCCTTGAGGACGACCCGCGGCCGGCGCAGGTGGTCGCGGTCCATCAGGGTGTGCACGAGCAGGAACGAGTCGCCGGGGCCCGCGTGCCGGGAGAGCACGACCATGGCGTTGGTGGAGCCGGGCACCCCGTCGTCCAGCGGCGACCACGACGTGCCGTCGGTGACCAGCCGCAGCGCGAACAGCCGCTGTGCCGCCCGCATCAGCGTGTCGAGCAGCAGGCGCAGCACGGTGTAGTGCGCCGTCCGGGCGCGCGGGGTGTGCAACCGGCGGCCGAAGCCGCTGAGCACCCACAGGACCGCCGCGGCCGCGAGCCCGGCCACCTCCAACGCGAGGTAGACCAGCGCGAAGGCCAGCAGCCGCAGCGCGCGTAGCCGGCCGGGGAGGAAGACCGAGACGACCACCGCCACGACCACCAGCGCGGGCAGTAGGGCGACCGCGGCCACCAGCGCGGCGACGAGGAGCGGACCGGTGACCCGGCGGACGCGGCGGGGCGGCAGCACCTCAGCCCCCTCCGTCCCGGGACGCGCCGAGCCGGTCGAGGTGGACCCGGGCCGCGCGGTACGCCTGGTCCATCCTGGCCTGGACCCCGGAGAAGTCGCGGTAGCGCAGGTTGGCCGCCCCGGGGGGAGCCGGGTCCCCCGAGGGCAGCACGTGCACGGTGACGCCGGGGGGCAGGGCGGCCAGGTCGGCGGCGAGGCGGTGCCGCCGGGCGATCTCGAAGGCGACCTGCGCGACCTCCCACGGCCCGGACGGTGGGCGCAGCGGCCGGTCGATCCGCCCGACGTGCAGCACGAAGACCGTGCCGGCGCCGAGCGCGACCGCCCGGCCGACCGGGATGCTGTGCACCAGCCCGCCGTCGAGGTAGTGCTCGCCGTCGAGCTCCACCGGCGGCAGCAGCCCGGGGACCGCGCACGAGGCGAGCACCGCCTCGACGAGCGGCCCCTCGGTGAACCAGTGTTCCGCGGCCCGCTCGATGCTGGCCGCGACGCACTGGAACGGCACCCGCAGCTCGGCGAAGGTGCGCACCGGGAGGTGCTCGGTGAGCAGGTCCCGCAGCGGCTCCCGCGGGTGCAGGTGCGTGCGGGTCCGCACCAGCGTGCGGGCCCGGCCCAGCACGGACCCGGCGAAGACCCGCCGGGAGGCGAGTTCCTCCCACACGCCGCGCAACCGGTCCACGGCGCCCGGGGCGGGGTCGGCGGCGACGAGCGCGCCGTTGATCGCCCCCACCGACGTGCCCACGACCAGGTCGGGCCGGACGCCGTGCTCGAACAGCGCCTGCAGCATCCCGACCTCGGCCGCGCCGAGCACTCCCCCGCCACCGAGGACGAAGGCCGTGCCGGCCGGCGTCGCGGGTGGGGCCATGGCCGCATCGTGTCATCCGGGGGTCGTCGCGCGGGCCGCCTCCTCGACCAGCCGGGCGACGTCGCCGGGCCGGGAGACCGTCACGGCGTGGGAGGCGTCCACCTCGACGGTGTGCGCCCCCGCCCGCTCGGCCATGAACCGCTGCGCCGCCGCCGGGACGGCGAGGTCCTCGACGGTGACCAGGACCCACGACGGGATGGTCCGCCAGGCGGCCCGCGTGGCCTCCTCCTCCAGTGCGTCGGCGAGGATCGGCCGCTGCGTGACGGCCATCAGCGTGGCGACCTCCTCCGGCACGTCCGCGGCGAAGACCTCCCGGAACCTGGCCTGCTGGACGTACAGGTCGGTCACCGGCTGCCCCGTGGGACCCCCGACGGGCACCGGGCGCAACGCCGGCCCCAGCTCGTTGCCCGGGAACCTCCTGGCCAGCTCGCCGGTGCTCTCCCCCTCCGCGAGCAGGAAGCTGGCGACGTACACCAGCGCCTGCACCTGCGGGTTCCCGGCGGCGGCCTCGCCCATCACGCTCCCGCCGTAGGAGTGGCCGGCGACCACGATCGGGCCGTCGACGTCGTCCAGGACGCTGCGCACGTACTCGGCGTCGCTGCGCAGCCCCCGGAGCGGGTTGGCCGCCGCGACGACCGCGTAGCCGTCGCCCGCGAGCTGCGCGACCACCCCGTTCCAGCTGGACGAGTCGGCGAAGGCCCCGTGGACGAGCACCACCGTGGGCCTCGTCGCGTCCGGGGGGCCCGGGGAGGTGGGAGCGGACACGGTGGTCCCTCTCTGGTCGTGGGGGTGTGGGACTCCCCGGCCCCGCAGCGCGGCTGCCGCGGGGCGGGGAGGGTGCGGGACCGGCCCCGCCTGCTCGGGCCGGTCCCGGCTGCCGGGTCATCGAGGGGCGATGACCAGCTCGGCGATCAGGTCGCCGTCCATCGTGAAGCGGTAATCCAGCTCGGCGACGCCACCGGGGAAGTCGCCCTCCAGGCGGTTGGTGGCCACCCAGCGTTCGTCGGCGAGGCGCTGGGCACCCAGCAGCTCGATCGTGTACGTGAACTCCGTGCCGGCGCCTCGCAGGAAGCCGCGGACCTCCTCGGTCCCGCGGAAGGTCTGGCCCTGGTCGACGACCACGGCCGTGGCGCTGAAGGCGGAGAGGGCGGCGTCGACGTCCCGGGCCGCGTGGGCGGCGAGGTAGCCGCGGATCGTGGCGGGGAGGTGGCCGGGCTGGGTGCTGGTCGGTGTGGTCATGCCCCGACGGTGCGTCCTCGCGCCGTGGGAGGGTCAAGCGCTGGACCCTCCCCCGGGGAGAGGGTGCACAGTGCTCGGCGTGCTGGCGATCGGCGAGTTCTCCCGGCTGACCCACCTGAGCGTGCGCACGCTGCGCCGCTACCACGACGCGGGCCTGCTCGAGCCCGCCACCGTGGACGACGCGAGCGGATACCGGTACTACAGCGCGGAGCAGATCCCGACCGCCCAGGTCATCCACCGCCTGCGCGAGCTCGACGTGCCGCTGTCCGACGTCCAGCGCATCCTGCGCTCCTCCGACCCCGGCGCCCGCGCAGCGCTCGTCGCCGACCACCTGCAGCGGCTCGAGTCCGAGCTGGACCGGACCCGGGCCGCGGTGGCGTCGCTGCGCCGGCTGCTGCGGCCCGAGCCGGCCCCGCTGGAGGTCGAGCTGCGCGCGGTGCCGGCCACCACGGTGGCCGCGGTCGAGGACGACGTGGCGCACGACCACGTCCTCACCTGGTACGCCGGTGCCATGGCCGAGCTGGACGCCGTGGTCGACGAGCCGACCGGCGTCCCGGGAGGGCTGTACGACAACGCGCTGTTCGAGACCGGCCGCGGGCACCTGCTCGTGTACCGGCCGACCGCCGAACCCCCGCACCGCGGCCGGGTGCACCCGGTGACCCTGCCCGCCGCCGAGCTGGCCGTCACCACCCACGTCGGCGAGCACGACGACATCGACGTCACCTACGGCCTGCTGGGCTCCTGGGTGGTGGCCAACGCGCTCGCGGTGGCCGGGCCGGTGCGGGAGAGCTACCTGGTCGGTCCGCGCGACACGGCGGACCCGACCGCGTGGCGCACCGAGATCGGCTGGCCCGTCTTCCGGGTGGCCCCGCGCTCCTGACCCGGCGCTCCCCGGCCGTCAGGAGCCGGGGCCGAGGTCGGCGCCCGGGGCCGGACGATACCCGCGCGTCGCCAGGCAGCGGCGGGACGCCGGCCTACGGCCCGGTGCGGTCCGGCCGGAAGATCGCCAGGAGCTCGTCGACCTCGTGGGCGGCGGTCGCGGGGTGCCGGAAGTGCTGGTGCGGCCGCACCTCGTAGTGCGTGCGCCGGCCCCGGCGGGTGCGGGTGAGGTATCCCGCCACCTCCAGGTCCCGGAGGATGGTCAGCGCGGCACGGGAGCTGATGCCCACCCGGGCGGCGATCTCCTCCACCCGGGCGTCGGGATCGCCCGCGACGGTGATCAGCACGTGCCCGTGGTTGGTGAGGAAGGTCCAGGGCGGGCGGCCGCCGGCTCCGGCGGGATCGGTCCGTCGGGGAGGTTGCTCGCTCGCCGCCACAGGTGAAGTGTGCTTCACTCGTCGTGCGGAGGGGAGTATCCCCGAACGCCTCGTCGTCAGTACGGGCCCGACGCGGGCACCCGGCGAGGTGGGCCCGGCACTCGGGCCGGGAGAGACCTCCGGTTGGGGTTCCGACCGGAGGGGGTTCGTCTCGTGGACGTCTCGTGGTGGCTGTGGCTCGCCGTCCTCGGCCTCATCGTCGGCATGCTCGCCGTCGACCTGTTCGCCCACCGCCGGGCACACGTCATCGGGGTGCGCGAGGCGACGGCGTGGTCGGCGGTGTGGGTCGCGATCGGCGTCGGATTCGGCGCGTGGGTGTGGACGGCGTTCGGCTCGGAGTCCGGACAGCAGTACTTCGCCGGCTACCTGATCGAGAAGTCCCTCGCCGTGGACAACGTCTTCGTCTGGGCGGTCCTCTTCAGCTACTTCGCCGTCCCCCGGGAGCTGCAGCACCGGGTGCTCTTCCTCGGCGTGCTCGGTGCGCTGGTCTTCCGCGGGCTGTTCATCGCCGGCGGCTCGGTGCTCATCGCCAGCTTCGGCTGGGTGCTCTACCTGTTCGCGGCCTTCCTGCTGTGGACCGGCTACCGGATGATCCGGCAGCGCGACGAGCACCTGGACCCGGGGCGGTCACGGGCGCTGCGGCTGTTCCGCCGCTGGGTGCCGATGACCGACGCCTACCACGGGCAGCGGTTCCTCGTCCGCCGCGGCGGCCGGCTGCTGGCCACTCCCCTGCTGGCGGTCCTGGTGCTCGTCGAGGTCACCGACATCGTCTTCGCCGTCGACTCGATCCCCGCGATCTTCGCCGTCACCGACGAGCCGTTCCTCGTCTTCACCGCCAACGCCTTCGCGGTCCTGGGCCTGCGGGCGATGTACTTCCTGCTCGCGGACCTCGTCCACCGGTTCGTCTACCTCAAGCTCGGCCTCGCGCTGGTGCTGGTCTGGGTGGGCGTCAAGATGATGCTCAAGATCGACCTCCTCTACGTGCCCACCACGGTCAGCCTCGCCGTCGTCGCCACGATCATCGGCACCTCGGTCTGGCTGAGCCTGCGGGCCACCCGGGGTCAGGCACGCCGCGGCGTCGAGGCCCCGGCCGCTCCCCCGTTCCGGGTCGCCACCGAGGAGGAGATCGCCGGGGTCGAGCCGCTGTTCTCGCGTCCCAGCCGCCGGTGACCGGGTCCCCAGGCAGGTGGACGCCGAAGGCGGACCCCCGGACGGCGATCGGCAGCACGGCGAGGACGGCGACCGGCGCCGCTGGCTGCCGCCCATGGCGGGGAGTGGACCGCGGGTGCCGGTGCCGGCTTCGTCCAGACCCTCGGGGTGCTCGAGCTGCTGGCTGCCGTCGGTCCGGTGCTGCCCGCCCTCGTCCACGTCGCACCGGTCGTGGTCCCGGTGCACGGACGGCGCTGCGTGCGTGCTCGTCCTCCGCGTGCCGATGAGTCCGGCACGCGCCCGCGGTCGCCACGGGTGTCCGTCCCACTCGACCGGAGGTGCCCGTGTCCCGTTCCCCCTCCCGCTCCGCGCTGTGGTCCCTCGTCCACGACGAGCGCGCCTGCCTCGCCGACGACCTGGCCGGCCTGGACGACGAGCAGTGGCAGCGACCGACGCTGTGTGGCGACTGGGTGGTGGAGGACGTCGTCGCCCACCTCACCGCCGCAGCGAGCGTGGGGACGGTGCGCTGGCTCGCCAGCATCCTCGCCGCGCGGTTCGACCCGGACCTGCACAACCGACGCCGCCTCGCCGAGCACCGTGGCCGGACGCCGAGCGAGACCCTCGACCGGTTCCGGCGGGTCGTCACCAGCACGACCGCGCCCACCGGGCACACCGCGGCCTGGCTGGGTGAGGTCGTCGTGCACGCCCAGGACATCCGCCGTCCCCTGGGGCTGGAGCGGGTGCCCTCGATCGAGGCCGTCACCGAGGTCGCCGGCTTCTACGCCCGGCGCGACTTCACCGTGGCCAGCCGCAGCGCGATCGCCGGCCTCCGCCTGGAGGCGACCGACGGCCCCTTCCGGGCCGGCGACGGACTCCTCGTCCGCGGGACGACGCTGGCGCTGACGATGGCGATGGCAGGCCGCAGCACCTACTGCGGCGACCTCACCGGCCCGGGCGTGGCCACCGTGCACGCCCGCTGCGCGTCGGACGCCGGGTGACCGGCCGGGCCCGCGGCCGGCCCCTGCTCGCGCCCCGACGAGGATGACACCGGGCCGGAGCCGGCCCGCCGCTCCGTGGAGGGAACCGCTGACATGCCCCACTCGCCCTCGCCCGCCGCGCCCGGTCCGGACCCGCGGCCGACCCCAGGGGCCCGACCGCGGGTCATCGGCATGATCGGCGGGATGAGCTGGGAGTCCACCGCCGAGTACTACCGGCTCGCGAACGTGCTGGTCCGTGAGCGGCTGGGCGGGCTGCACTCCGCACGAGTGCTGCTCGCCTCCGTGGACTTCGCCGAGATCGAGCCCCTGCAGGTCACCGGCGAGTGGGACCACGCCGGGCGGGTCCTGGCCGAGGAAGCGGCCCGGCTGGAGACGGCCGGCGCCCAGCTGCTGGTGCTCTGCACCAACACCATGCACCGCGTGGCCGACCAGGTGCAGGCAGCGGTGGACATCCCGCTGCTGCACCTGGCCGACACGACCGCCACGGCGGTGCTCGCCGCGGGGGTGTCCACGGTCGGGCTGCTCGGCACCGCGTTCACGATGGAGCAGGACTTCTACCGGGACCGGCTGGCCCGGCACGGCCTGCGCGTGCTGGTGCCCGGGGCGGCGGACCGGGCCGAGGTCCACCGGGTCATCTACGACGAGCTGTGCCTCGGCGTCGTGCGCACGCAGTCGCGCCACACCTACCGGCAGGTCATCGAGCGACTCGTGGACGCCGGCGCGCAGGGGGTGGTCCTCGGCTGCACCGAGATCGAGCTGCTCGTCGGTGCCGAGGACAGTCCCGTACCGGTCTTCCCGACCACGAGCCTGCACGTGGACGCGGCGGTCACCGCCGCGCTGGAGGGCGTGCCGGTCGACGACCGTTCCCCGACCGGACCGCTGCGCCCGGGACGACGCACTGGTTGACTCGGCGGATGGTCTCGCCGCTGCCAGAACCGGACAGGGAGATCGACCCGGACCAGCCGGTACCCGATGACCCGGGCGAGCTGCTCCCGGACGCACCGGAGCCGCTGCCGCCGCCGCCGATCGAGGCGTCACCGGACGATCCCGGCGGGGACCCGGGCGGCGTCCCGGAGCCCGCCTGAGGCCCGCCCCGGGGGACGGGGCCGGTGCGCGGGGCCGGCGGGGACTCCCTACGCTCGGCCGGGACCGCGCCCGACCGATGGGAGAGCCATGCCTGTCGTTTCCCGCTTCTCGGTGACGCCCGTCAAGGGCACGGCCCTCCACCACCCCGCCGGCCTGACGCTCACCCGCAACGGCGTGGAGGACAACCGGCGGTTCCACCTCGTCGACGCCCGGCACCGGCTGTTCAACGGCAAGCACCACGGACCGCTGGTCCGGCTCACCGCGCAGTACGACGGTCAGCGGGAGCACCTGTCCCTGCAGATCCCCGGCCGGGAGCCGGTCCAGGGGACGACGAGGGACCTGGGCGAGCCGGTCGTCACCGACTTCTACGGGCGCGCCGTGGCCGGCCGTCTGCTGACCGGTCCGTGGTCGGCCGCCCTCACCGAGTTCGTCGGCGAGCCGGTCCACCTGGTGGCCGTCGACACCCCCGGCGACGCGGTCGACGTGCACCCGGTGACCCTGGTCTCCTCGGCCACCATCGAGCACCTGCGCAGCGTGACCCCCGGTGGCGAGCGACTGGACCACCGGCGGTTCCGCATGCTGGTCGAGGTCGACGGGTGCGGGGTGCACGAGGAGGACACCTGGGCCGGTCGCCGGCTCCGGCTGGGCGACGCCACGGTCCAGGTGGTCGGCCCCGTCCCACGCTGCGTGGTCACCAACGAGGACCCCGACACCGGCGTGGTGGACTTCGGCACGCTCAAGGCCATCGCGCGCTACCGCGGCGAGCTGGCCAGGCAGCTGACCACCCCCGTCGCCCACCTCCCGGACAACGGCGCGGTCGTCTTCGGGGTGTACGCCACCGTCGAGGAGCCGGGCCGGGTCGTCTTCGGGGACCCCGTGGAGGTGCTCGCCGACCACTGACCGGCGGGCACCCGGACGGCTGGAAGTCAGTCTTGACCGGTTCAAGCCAAGCCGCCAGGATGCGGCTGTGCCGGACGCAGCAGACCTCGGACGCGTGCTGCGCGGGGCCGGTCTGCGGGTCACGCGCCCGCGACTGGCGGTGCTGGACGCCGTCCACGCGCAGCCGCACCTGGACACCGAGACGCTGATCAGCGCGGCCCGTGCCCGCCTGGGCGCGGTGTCGCACCAGGCGGTGTACGACGTGCTGCGCGTCCTGACCGACACCGGCCTGGTGCGCCGCATCCAGCCGCCGGGTTCGGTCGCGCGCTACGAGGCGCGGGTCGGTGACAACCACCACCACCTGGTCTGCCGCGACTGCGGCACGATCGTCGACGTCGACTGCGCGATCGGCGCCGCACCCTGCCTGACCCCGTCCGACGACGCAGGCTTCGCCATCGACGAGGCCGAGGTCGTCTTCTGGGGGCGCTGCCCGTCCTGCACGGGCGGCCGGTCCCCCGCCCCCTCCCCTGGCCCGACCCCACAGAGAGGCACGTCGTGACCGACGAAGTCGACAAGCTGCAGTCCGAGAGCACCAGCGAGAGCGAGAACCCGGCGATCTCCTCGCCGACCCCGGTCACCAACCGGCGGCCGCAGAGCAACCGGGACTGGTGGCCCAACCAGGTCGACCTCTCCGTGCTGAACAAGCCCTCGAAGGACTCCGACCCCCTGGGCGAGGACTTCGACTACAAGGCCGCGGTGGCCACCCTCGACGTCGCGGCCGTCAAGCGCGACCTCGCCGAGCTCATGCGCACCTCGCAGGACTGGTGGCCGGCCGACTGGGGTCACTACGGCCCGCTGTTCATCCGGATGTCGTGGCACGCCGCCGGCACCTACCGGATCGCCGACGGCCGGGGTGGCGGCGGCGAGGGCGGGCAGCGCTTCGCCCCGCTGAACAGCTGGCCGGACAACGCCAACCTGGACAAGGCCCGCCGGCTGCTGCTGCCGATCAAGCAGAAGTACGGCCGGGCGCTGTCCTGGGCCGACCTCCTGCTGCTCGCCGGCAACGTCGCGCACGACGACATGGGCCTGAAGACCTTCGGCTTCGCCTTCGGCCGCGAGGACAACTGGCAGCCGGGCGAGGTCTTCTGGGGCCCCGAGGACACCTGGCTCGGCGACGAGCGCTACGCCGCCGACGAGCCGCTGGACCTCGAGGAAGGCCCCCTCGCCGCCGTCACCATGGGCCTGATCTACGTCAACCCGGAGGGGCCGAAGGGCAGCGGTGACCCGCTCGCCTCGGGCCACGACATCAAGGTGACCTTCCGCCGGATGGGCATGACCGACGAGGAGACCGTCGCGCTCGTCGCCGGCGGCCACACCTTCGGCAAGATGCACGGCGCCGGCAACCCCGAACTGGTCGGACCGGAGCCCGAGGGCTGCCCGGTGCACGGCAACGGCCTGGGCTGGATCAGCCAGTACGGCACCGGCAAGGGCGCGGACACGATCACCAGCGGTCTCGAGGGCGCCTGGACCCCGACGCCGACGACGTGGGACAACTCCTACTGGGACACCCTCTTCGGCTGGGACTGGGAGCTCACCACGAGCCCCGCGGGCGCCAAGCAGTGGCAGCCGGTCAACCCCGAGGCGCAGGAGCTCGTCCCCGACGCGCACGTCGAGGGCAAGAAGAACCCGCCGACGATGTCGACGGCCGACATGGCGCTCATCAAGGACCCCGAGCTCCGCGCGATCTCGGAGCGCTACCGGAACGACCCGGAGTACTTCGCCGACCAGTACGCGCGGGCCTGGTTCAAGCTGCTGCACCGTGACATGGGCCCCAAGGTCCGCTACCTCGGCCCCGACGTGCCGGACGAGGACCTGATCTGGCAGGACCCCCTCCCCGCCGTCGACCACGAGCTCGTGGGCGAGGCGGAGATCGCCGACCTGAAGCAGCGCCTGCTGTCCTCCGGGTTGACGGTCTCGCAACTGGTGCACACGGCCTGGTCCGCCGCTGCGTCCTACCGCGGCACGGACAAGCGCGGCGGCGCCAACGGCGCCCGGCTGCGCCTGGAGCCGCAGATCAACTGGGCGGCCAACCAGGGCGTCCAGGACGTGCTGCCGGTGCTCGAGCGGGTCAAGGGCGAGTTCGAGGAGCAGACCGGCAAGAAGGTCTCGCTCGCCGACCTCATCGTGCTCGGCGGCAGCGCGGCGGTGGAGAAGGCCGCGGCCGACGCCGGCGTGCAGGTGACCGTGCCGTTCCACCCGGGCCGCACCGACGCCTCCCAGGAGCAGACCGACGTCGACAACTTCCGCTGGCTGGAGACGCGGGCCGACGGCTTCCGCAACTGGATCGCGCCGGGCAGCAAGCTCCAGCCGGAGACGCTCCTGATCGACAAGGCGTACATGCTGGAGCTGACCGCCAAGGAGATGACCCTCCTCGTCGGTGGCCTGCGCGTCCTCGGCGCCAACACCGGCGGCGTGCAGCACGGCGTGTTCACCGACCGCCCGGGCGTGCTGTCGCAGGACTTCTTCCGCAACCTGCTCGACCTGGGCATCTCCTGGCGCACCGCGACCGAGGGCGAGGGCGTCTACGAGGGGCTGGACGCCGACGGCACCGTCGTGCGCACGGCCACCGCGGTCGACCTGGTGTTCAACTCGAACTCGATCCTGCGCGGCATCGTCGAGGTCTACTCGGCCGACGACGCGAAGGAGAAGTTCGTGCAGGACTTCGTCCAGGCGTGGGTCAAGGTCATGGAGCTCGACCGCTTCGACCTGCGGTAGTCCCCCGTTCGGACGCCCCGGACCGCAGCTGCGGTCCGGGGCGTCCGCGCGTCCGTGGGCCCGGTACGCGCGCACCGTGCCGGTACGGACCGTGCCCACGCCGAGGGCGCCGTGCTGTCGACCCGCGCGCCGCTACACGCTCCCCCGCGGCAGGACCCACCGGTGCTCGAACGCGAGCACCTCGGCGGCGATCTCGAAGTCCGCGTCGTAGTGCAGGACGGTCATCCCGTGCTCGGCCGCCAGGACTGAGGTGAGCAGGTCCGCGATGCCCACCGCCCGGTGCCGGCCGGTGCGGGCCAGGACCCGCTGCACGTCGAACGCGCGCTGCCAGTGCTCGTCGTCGGTCGGCAGGTACTCGTAGGCCTCCCGGCGGTCGGCTCGCACCTGCTCGTACTCCGCCGGGCTCCGGGCGCTGTGCAGCGCCTCGGCATCCAGGGTGGCACACGTGGCGACCAGACCCCCGGTGATCAGTGGCTCCAACCGGTTCGCGACGACGGTCAGCCGCATCCGGGCCGCCGCGCTGGTGTCGATGAGGAAGCGGGCGATCACCGCCACACGTCAGCTCGCCCCTCGGGATCAGCCATCGCGTCCAGGCCGCCCTCGCGCAGCCAGGCCACCTGCCGGGCCCGGGCGGCTGCGCTCGTCGCGTGCCGCAGGGCAGCCCGGACCGTGTCCGACACCCCGCTGGTGTTGAGCTCGCGCTGCGCCTGGGCCAGCAGGTCGTCGTCCAGGTCGATCAGACGCTTCGTCACGCGCGCCCCTCCCGTCCATATATCCAGAGCGGGATGAGTATATACCGCCCGCTCACCCCCCGGGGACGACGAGGCCCGTCTCGTAGGCCAGCACGACCAGGCGCGAGCGGTCGCGGGCGTCGAGCTTGGTGAGCAGCCGGGAGACGTAGGTGCGCGCCGTCGCCGGGGAGAGGAACAGCTCCCGGGCGATCTCCTCGTTGGACCGGCCCCGGCCCACGAGGGCGAGGACCTCCCGCTCCCGCTCGGTGAGCACCTGCAGCGGCGTGTCGTCCACCGCGGCCTGCAGCCGGTCGGCCAGGGACCGCAGCACCGTCCGGGCGACCGAGGGGGACAGCAGCGACTCGCCGGCGGCCACCACGCGGATGCCCTGGCGCAGATCGGTCGGCGAGACGTCCTTGAGCAGGTAACCGGCCGCGCCGGCGCGGACGGCCTCGAACACGTGCTCGTCCTCGTCGAAGGTGGTCAGCACCAGCACCCGGACGTCCCTCAGCCGCGGGTCGGCGACGATCTCCCGGGTCGCCTGGAGGCCGTCCATCTCCGGCATCCGGACGTCCATCAGGACGACGTCGGGCCGCAGCTCGCGGATCCGCGCCAGGCCCGCGCGACCGGTGCCGGCCTCGCCGACGACGGTGATGTCGCCGTCGCGCTCGGCGAGGGTCCGCAGACCGGTGCGCACGAGCTCCTGGTCGTCGACCAGCACGATCCGGATCACGGGTCCAGCCTCACCGGCAGCACCGCGCGCACCTGGAAGCCACCGCCTGGCCCGCGCCCGGCGGTGAGCTGACCGCCGAGCACGGCGGCCCGCTCGCGCATGCCCACCAGACCGTGACCGCTCCCGGCGGACGACGGGCCGGCCGGGCGACCCGCGGGACCGTCGTCGGCGACCACCAGCTCCAGCCGGTCCCCGCGGACGCCGGCGGTGACCTGCGCGTGGGTGGCCCCGGAGTGCCGGATGACGTTGGTGAGCGACTCCTGCACGATCCGGTAGGCGGCCGCCTCGATGGCGCCGTCGAGGCAGCCCTCGCCGACGCTGACGTCGAGATCCACCCCGACCCCCGCGTCCCGGGCGGCGTCCGCCAGGCTCCGGAGCCCGGCCAGACCCACCGTCCCGCGTTCGGCCCCACCCCTCGGCGACCGGAGCAGCTTCACGGTGGCCCGGAGCTCCCGGAGCTGCGCCGAGGTCGCCGCGCCGATCTGCTCCACCGCCCGCCGGGCGGCCTCGTCGTCGCGGCCGATGGCCTCGGCGGCGACGTTGCCGTGCAGGGCGATCACCGACATGGCGTGGCCGACGGAGTCGTGCAGGTCCTGGGCGATGCGCACCCGCTCGGCCTGCAGCCGGCCCTCGGCCTCGCGGGCCTGGTCGGCGGCGGCCAGCGCCCGCAGCCACTGCTGGGAGGAGCGGACCTCCCGGCGGGCGCGGACGCTCACCCCGAGGGCGATCGCCGCGGCGACGAGCGCCACGTTCGTGAGCAGCTCGTAGCTGAGCAGGTAGGCGGTGGGCAGGCCCTCGGCGACCCGCGCCCACGCGGCTCCGCCGACCAGCACCGTCCCCGCGCCGGCCGCCCAGCGGAGGGCACCGACGTCGGCCGCCCGGTAGAGCGCGGCGACCGCCGGCAGGGCGATGCCGATCGGCGGGAACCCGAGGGCGTAGTAGGCGAAGACGCCGAGGACCGTCAGCGCCAGGACGAGGCGGGGAGCGCGGCGGCCCACCACGGCCAGGCCGCCGAACCCGACCGCGAACAGGTGGGCCCCCGCGGTCGCCCGGCCGGTCTGCTCCAGGTCGGCGGCGATGACCAGGGCCACGGCGAGGGTCTGCGCCAGCGCGAGAAGCAGGTCGCCCCGGCGTCCACCGACCGCGCCGGCCCTGTCGCGCGCGGATCGGTCCCTGGAGTCGGGCACGGCGTCAGGGTAGGAATCCGGACCGGCCGGCGGACAGGCCCGCGCGCCGGCGCCGGGACCGCTGCGACGACCCGCTCACCGTCGACCGGCCGAGCGCAGCCGGACGCGGGCCCGGTGGACCCTCGCCAGCAGCCGCCATCCCGGTTCCTGCACCAGGGCCGGGACCCCGTGGACGGCGAAGGACAGGCCGTGGCGCACGTTGATCTCGGCCAGCTCCCCGATGGGCGGGATCCGGCCGCTGCGGGCGAGCGCACGGAACTGGTCCTCGAGCGGCCCGGCGGGGGTCTCCCGCACGCGGACCAGCGCCGGCTCGTCGAAGGGGTTGGCGAAGCCGTGGGTCACCGTGGGCGGGACCGTCACCGACCCCCCCGCGGTGAGGACGCGGGTGTCCCGGCCGACCAGCACCTGCAGCCGCCCCTCCTGCACGGTGAAGGTCTCCGTCTGCGTGCGGTGACGGTGCCGCGGCGGGCCGGCCAGGCCGGGCGGCAGCAGCGCGTCGACCTCCAGGGCGGCGCCGCCGTTGTCGCGGCCCGAGGCGAGGACCCGGATGGTCTCCCCCGTCGGCAGGTGCAGCACCCGCGGACCGGGGGCGGAGGGGGTCGCGGTCATGCCGTCGGCTCCTCGCTGCCGGGGAACAACCAGGTCAGGCTGCGCCGGGCGGCGCGGCGGTACTCCTCGCGACCGCTCTCCCGTCCGTAGGCCAGGTCCTCCAGGGCGGCGCAGCGCGCGAAGAACGTGATGCGGCGCCGGAACCCCGGGCTGTCGTGGCCGTAGGCGCGCAGCGCCTCGGAGAGGAAGGCGGGGCCGAAGTCCCGGTACAGCCGGGCGAGGTCCAGGGCCGGGTCCGTGACGGCCGCATCGGACCAGTCGATGACCCCGGTCAGGCGACCGTCGCGCTCGAGGACGTGCTCCGCGCCGAGGTCGGCGTGCGCCAGAACCAGCGCGCGCGCCGGGCGGGGCCGGGTCGCACGGACCACCCGCAGCAGTCGTGGCGGACCCGAGAGCTCCTCGAGCCACTCGTCCGGGTCGGCGGGCTCGACGGGGGCGCGGTCGCCGACGTCCGACCGGTCGATGTGGTGCAGCTGCCGGAGGACGGATCCGAGGCGGGTGGCGGCACCCTCGGGAGCCGCTCGGCCGAGCAGCGACCGGCCCGGCAGCAGCCGGTGGCCGAGCACCCCCTCGGCCGGGTCGGCGAAGCACGGGACGGGCACGGGGACGGACACGTGCGCGGCGACCAGCCCCAGCAGCTCGGCCTCCCGCACCACGTCGGCGCGGGCAGCGGACGCCGTGACGCGCACGACCAGGTCCCCCGCGAGGAACGCCCGGTGGTCGAGCCCGCCGCCGAGGTCCCGCAGCTCGACGCCCGCTGCGTGGGGCGCGTGCGCGGCGAGCGCGCGCACCGCGCGGGCCCGCAGCGCCGCCGCCGTGTCGCCCCCGTCGGGCGTGCCCGGGGCGCTCATGCGCCGTGGTCCCCGCGCCCCGCGGCGACCGGCTGGGCCGCGGCCGGGACGGGGGCGCTGGCCCGGACCCAGCGCAGCAGGGCGGTGAAGGTCAGGGCGGCGGTCACCGCGCTGCCGGCCAGGCGCACCCAGTGTCCGGTGACGAACTCCGCGGCGACCTCGCGCAGGTACTCCGGCGGGTGCGTGCCGACCGGGTCGACGAACATGACCTCGTTGCGCGGCCAGGAGAAGAGGACCGAGAAGACGAAGTCGCAGGCGATGAACACCGCGGCCGCGCCGGCGACCCACCACCGCAGACGCCGCTCCCGCCACGAGAGCAGGAGCGCGGCCAGGCCGGTGACCACCACGGAGGCGCCCAGGGGTGGGAAGTAGTCGCCGGGGCTCCCGGCGACGAGGAACTCCCGGGCCCGGTCCAGCGACGCAGGGGGATCGCCGAAGATGTTCGGGTAGAGCATCACGGTCTCGGCGGCGACACCGCCGAGGTTCAGCATCGAAGTCCACACGACGGCGACGAGCGCCACCGTGGTGAGTGTCGTGCGGGACATCTCGGGTGCGTCCTCTCGCTGGTCGACTCGACGCCCCGGCGGGTCGTCGTCGCCCAGCGACGCTAGGTCCGGCCGGTGCCCGCGTCTGCCGCCTGCCGACGGGGACCGGGATCGCTCCTCGACGTACGGCGGCCCGCCCCCGGTACGCACACCGGCGACGTCTCCGGCCGACACGGACCGTCGACGGCGACCGGGCAACCCCCGGCCGACGCCGCCGACTGGCCGCGGCGCCCGACCGCGGCGATGCTGCCAGGCTGGAGGACGCCGCCCGGCGGTCCCGTCCACTCGACGGGACCGCCGCCGGCGGCGTGGGAGTGCCGGCACGCCCGACAGGACGGAGACCAGCCATGTGGGCACAGACGCTCAGCGGCCCCTTCCGCTTCGAGCAGGTCGAGGTCGCGCCCCCCGACCCGGCGGCCCTGGCGCCCGGACACGTCCTGCTGGCCCCCCGTGCCGGGGCCATCTGCGGCAGCGACCTGCCCAACTTCCGCGGTGCCGTGTGGCCGCACCCCGCCGCCGAGGACGGCTGGGGCGCCACGCGGGCTCCGGGCTTCCCGATGCACGAGATCGTCGGCGAGGTCGTCGCCAGCCGGCACCCCGACCACTCCCCCGGCGACCTCGTCGTGGGCTGGGCGTCGATGTTCGACGGCATCGCCGAGCTCGTGGTCACCGACGGCGACGGGGTGGCCCGGTACGACACCCGGCTGCCGGCCACCACCGCGGTCATGCTGCAGCCCCTGGCCTGCGTGCTCTACGCCGTCGAGCAACTCGGCGACGTCTCCGGGCGGACGGTCGCGGTGATCGGGCAGGGCCCGATCGGCCTGCTGTTCAGCCACGTCCTCAAGGCCCGCGGCGCGGCCCGGGTGACCGGCGTCGACCCGGTCGACCGCACCGACGTCGCCGCCGTCTTCGGCGTCGACGAGGTCGTCACGGCACGGGCCGAGCGGTGGGCGGGTGCCCTCTCCGACGCCGACCGCCCGTCGGTGGTGGTGGAGGCGGTGGGCCACCAGATCTCGACGCTGCAGCCGGCACTGGACGCCGTGGCACCCTGCGGTCAGGTCTACTACTTCGGCGTCCCCGACGACCCGGTCTACCCGGTGGACATGATGAGCCTGCTGCGCAAGAACCTGACCCTGCGCTCGGGGGTCACCCTGGAGCGGCGGCGGGTGCTGGCCGACGCCGGCACCCACCTGGCGGCCCACCCGGCCCTGCGGGACTGCTTCGTCAGCCACGTCCACCCCGTCGCCGAGGTGCAGGCCGCCTTCAGCGCCGCCATCGCCCCCCGGCCGGGGCAGCTGAAGATCGCCGTCGACATGACGTGACCGCGGTCGGCCGGACCCGCCCGGACCGGGGCCGGGGGTCTTGGCCGGCGCGGGCGGAGGGAGGACGCTGGGCCGGCCGCCACTCCTCCGAGGGGCCGAGACGATGGGCACCACGCTGCCGGCCTTCACGCCGCTGGAAGAGAGCCTGTACCTCACGCTCAGCTGCCGGGCGCTGGACAGCCGCTCCCCCCGCCCCCTCCTCGGGGACACCCTCGCCGACGAGATCGTCCGGGCGCTGGACCTCGACACCGGTCGACTGCACATCGATGCCAACCTGGTCACCTCCTGCGCGGTCCGGGCCAAGCGCATGGACGAGGTGGCGGCGGACTTCGTGGCCCGCCACCCCGACGCCGTCGGCCTGGACCTGGGCGCCGGGCTGGACACCCGGTGGGCCCGCATCGCCCCGCCCCCCACCGTGGACTGGTACGACGTCGACTTCCCCGCCGTGGTCGCCGCCCGTGAGGTCGCGATCCCCCACCACGCGAGGACCGCCGCCCGGGGCGGGCCCCGTGCCATCGGCGCGGACCTGCGGGAGGGGACCTGGCTGGACGCCGTCCCGCGGGGCCGGCCGGCCGTGGTCGTCGCCGACGGCCTCATCGGGTTCCTCACCCAGGAGGAGGTGTCGGCCCTGCTCGACCGGCTGGTCGGCCACTTCCCCTCCGGGGAGATCGCCTTCAACAGCTACTCGCGCTTCGCGATCCGGGCGACCAGGCACGTGCCCGGCACCCGGGCCGTCTCCGGGCTGCTCCGCTTCCCCGGCGTCGACGACCCCCACGAGCTCGAGCGCTGGAACCCCCGCCTGCAGCTGGTCCGGGAGATGCTGCTCAGCCGGCAACCCGAGGTCGCCCGGTTCCCCCCGCTCCTGCGCCTGTACCACCGGCTGTCCTCGCACAGCACCGCGTGGTCCCGGGCAGGGACGGTCGTCCTGCACTACCGCTTCTAGCCGCCCCGCGGGCCGGGCCGAGCGGCCCGGCCCGGGTCAGGTCAGGCCGCGGACACCAGCTCCAGCTGCGGCTTGACCTCGCTGACGAACAGGTCCAGCGAGCGCCGCGCCTCGTCCATCGTCATGTCCCCGGTCGGCAGCATCAGCACGACCCGGTCCACCATGCCCGAGGCCAGGAAGCCGGCGAACCGCTCGGTGATCTGCGCCGGGGTGCCGGCGCCCAGGCCGATCGACATCTCCAGGCCCGCGAGGATCGCCTTGAGGGGGGCCATCACCGCGTCCCGCTCGTCGTCGGTGATCACCACGGAGTCGAACCGGTGGGCCGACACCGTCCGCCGTCCCAGGCCGTCGGCCCCGCGTCGGGCGATCGCCACGGCCTCCTCCTCCCGGTCCGCCAGCGCCAGCAGCATCGAGCAGGCGACCTGCGGCTTCGAGCCGGGACCGTCCAGGCGGATCCGCTCCCCCCGGTGCGCCTCCCAGCTCGTCACGTACCGCTCGTAGGACTCCGGGTCGATGGGGCCCGGCCACATCAGGCTCATGCCGTACCGACCGGCCGTCTCGGGGTTGCCGGGGTACCAGAACGGGATGTGCTCCTGGAACGGCGTCGTCGACATCGGCATCGTCGGGAAGTCGTGGTAGCGGCTGTGCTCGCTGGAGATCTCACCGGTCCGCAACGCCTCGGCGATGATCCCGAGGGTGTCGACGAACCGCTCCTTCGCGTCGCGGTGACTGCTGCCGTGCCAGGCGTGCTCCGCCGGCACCGCGCCGCGCCCGACGCCGTACTCCAGCCGTCCCTGCGTGAGCTGGTCGACCACGCACATGTCCTCGATCAGCGAGACCGGGTGGTGCATCGGCAGCAGCTTCACCATCGGCCCCATCCGGATGTCCGTGGTGATCTGCGAGGCCGCCGCGACCACGAGGTCCTGGTTCGGCGCCAGCGACAGGTCGGTGCCGTGGTGCTCGGCGAAGTGCACGCTGGCGAAGCCGGCCTGGTCGGCCGTCCGGACGAGCTCGAGCCGGTCACGCAGCAGACGGTGCGTGGGCGTGCCCGGGATGCCCTCGATGTGGTCGAACAGTCCGAAGGTCGGAGTCGTCATGTGGCCTACCTCACTCGGGGTCGTCGGTCCGGCGAGTGTGCCACCACCAGCGGACGATCGTCCGCCTGGTGACCCCGTCCGTCCGCGCGGCACCCCGGCGGGCAAGGCGGCGGCTCAGCGCGGAGCGGTGAGGATGCGCGGGCCGTCCGCGGTGACGGCGACCGTGTGCTCGACGTGGGCCGCGCGGCTGCCGTCGGCGCTGCGCAGGGTCCAGCCGTCGGCGTCGACCCGGTAGTCGTCGCTGCCGCCGGCCAGGAACCACGGCTCGATGGCGATGACCAGCCCGGGGCGCAGTGGCAGGCCGCGGCCGGGCCGGCCCTCGTTGGGCACGTGCGGCGCCTCGTGCATGGTGCGGCCGACGCCGTGCCCGCCCTGGTCGGTGTTGATGCCGCAGCCGCCGGCGCGACCGACCGCGCCGATGGCGGCCGACACGTCGCCGACCCGGTTGCCGACCACCGCCGCCGCGATCCCGGCCGCCAGCGCCCGCTCGGCCGTCGCGACCAGCCGGAGGTCCTCCGGCCGCGGCGTCCCGACCGGGAAGGTGACCGCCGCGTCGCCCACCCAGCCGTCGAGGGTGGCGCCCGCGTCGACGCTGAGCAGGTCGCCGTCCTCCAGCTCCTGGGGGGTGGGGATGCCGTGCAGCGCGACGTCGTTGACCGACAGGCAGACCACCCCGGGGAACGGCGGGGTGGTGGGCTGCGGCGCGTAGCCGAGGAACGGCGAGCCGGCGCCGGCGTCGGCGAGGACGCCGCGGGCCACCTCGTCCAGCTCGGTCAGCCGGACGCCGGGTGCGGCGGCGGTGCGGACGGCGGCGAGCACGGCGGCCACCACCGCCCCGGCCGCGCGCATGGCCTCCAGCTCGCCGGGCGTGCGCAGCTCGATCATCTCGGTCCTTCCGGTATTGGTATCCCGGTATTACTATCACGCCCATGGTGCGCCCGCCGCTGAGCCCCGAGGAGCGCGAGCGCGGTCGCCGGCTGGGCGCCCTGCTGCGCGCCGCCCGCGGTGCGCGCCCGCCCGCCGAGGTCGCCGCCGCGTCCGGGGTCAGCCTGGAGGCGTTGCGGAAGATCGAGTCGGGGCGGGTGCCCACGCCGGCGTTCTTCACCGTCGCCGCGCTGGCCGGCGCCCTCGGCGTCCCGCTGGACCGGCTGGTCGCCGACCTCACCGACCCCGGGACGGGCACCGCCCTCTCCGCCTGAGGCGCGCGCGGACCCGGTGCCGTCGGCGGTCGACCCGAACGGCCCGGCGCTCGGGCCCGGACCGGACCTGCCGGGCACCCCGGATCACCGGTCGGTGCCGCCGGTCCCCGGGCAGGGGACACCCCCGGTCGCGTCGGCGGCGCGGGCGCCGCCCCCTCCCCGCCGAGGACGTCGACCGGTGGGGGGTGCAGTCGTCCCCGCCAGCGATCCGCCCGCCGACTGGCGACCTCCTTGACAAGATTTCTTGTCACAGGGACCCTGGAGCTGTGCAGGACCTCGACGTCATCGCCGACCCGGCGGCCGCCGCGGTGGCGCTCGACCCCGTCCGCGCGCGGCTGCTCGCGGAGCTGCGCACGCCGACCTCCGCGGCCGGCCTCGCCCAGCGGCTCGGGCTCAGCCGGCAGAAGGTCAACTACCACCTGCGCAAGCTGGAGGAGCACCGGCTGGTCGAGCCCGCCGGCACCAGGCGCTGGGGCGGCCTGACCGAACGCCTCCTGTCGGCCACGGCCGCCGGCTACCTCGTCTCCCCGGAGGCACTGGGCGCCGCGGCCGCCGACGGTCCGGCCGCGCGGGACCGCCTGTCCGCGGCCTACCTGCTCGCGCTCGCCGGGCGGGTGCTGCGCGAGGTCGGCGGCATGGCCGCACGGGCCCGCCGCACCGGCGCGGCGCTCCCCGTCCTCGCCCTGGACGCCGACATCCGCTTCGCCTCGCCGGCCGACCGCGCGACGTTCGCCGAGGAGCTCGCGGCGGCGGTGACGCGGCTGGTCGCCCGCCACCACGACGAGGACGCCCCCGACGGCCGGTGGCAGCGCGTCGTCCTCGCCGTCCACCCGGTCCCCGCCGACGTCCCCGTCGGCCCGCCCCGCGAGGAGGAGCCGTGACCCGCTACGACCCCGCCGACCCGACCGCCCGCGTCTCCGCCCACGAGACGGAGGTGCCGGGGGACCCGCAGGAGGTGTGGCGCGCGATCGCCACCGGGCCGGGCATCTCGACCTGGTTCGTCCCGGCCGAGGTGGAGGAGCGCGAGGGCGGGCGGATCGTGACCCACCACGGTCCCTTCGGCAGCTCCGAGGGCGTGGTCACCGTCTGGGAGCCGCCGCACCGGTTCGCCTACGAGGAGCGCGACTGGGATCCCGACGCCCCCGACGCGCCGCCGTGGGCGACCGAGCTGCTCGTCGAGTCGCGCGGTGGCGGCACCTGCGTCGTCCGGCTGGTGAGCGGCTTCTTCACCGGCGGGGAGGGCTGGGAGGAGCACCTGGCGGGCACCGACGAGGGGTGGCGCGGAGCCCTGCGCACCCTGCGGCTGGTGCTGACGCACTTCCGCGGGGAGCCGGTCGCGCCGATGGCGGTCTTCGGCTCGCTGCCCGGCGGGTCGGTCGACGACGCCGCCGCGGGTCTGCTGTCCGCGCTCGGCCTGGCCGGGGTCTCCCCCGGCGAGCGGGTCGACCTGGACGGCGGGGCCCCGCGGACCGTGGGCACCGTGGTCGACGCCGAGCCCCGCAGCGTCACCCTCCACGTCGAGCAGCCGCACCCCGGCGTCCTCGAGGTGGCGGCGTTCGGCCACGGCGGCACCAACGTCGCCGTGCGGGCGCTCCTGTTCGGTGCGGGTGGGGCCGAGGTCGCCGCCCGGGAGGAACCGCGCTGGACGGAGTGGCTCACCGGGCACCTGCCCGGCTACACGCCGCTCCCCTGACGCGCCGGGACCACGTCCGCCCCGCGGCTCCCACGGGGCGGCGGGGTGCACGCGGGCGGCCGGCCAGGCCGGCGGCGAGCAGCACCGTCCCGGCCGCGACCAGGAGGGCGCCGGGGAGCCCGACCCGCGCGGCGAGGACGCCCAGGCCGACGGCACCGAGCGCCTGACCGGCGGTGAGGCCCACGAAGAGGAACGCCGCGGCGGCCGCCGCGCCGTCCGGCCGGGCCCGGGCTCCCCAGGCGATCAGCACTCCGCTGAGCGCGACGAAGGAGCTGCCGAAGGCGGCCAGGGCGACCCCGGCGAGCACCGCGACGTCGGGCCGGACGGCCAGCACCGCGGTCGCCGCGGCCGCCACCAGCAGGCTGCCGCACCACGCGCCGCGCACCCCGTGCCGCTCGACCAGCGCGCCGCTGACGCCGCCGGCCAGCCCCGCCGCGCCCAGGACGCACCACAGCGCACCGCTGGTGCCGGCGGCCAGGCCGCCGTGTCCGGTGAGCAGGTCCCGGCCGAAGGTCCAGACGCCGGCGCACCCGGCGCCGGCGAGGACGGCGGCGGCCGTCGCCCGGCCCAGCCGGTCCCACGGTCGGCCGGCGGAGCGGGGCGGGGCGCCGGCCGGCGGGGACCACCGGGCCGACCGGTCGGCCAGTCCGGTGACCAGCAGCGCGAGGACGGCGAACCCGAGCCAGGCCGCCCGCCAGGCCCCCGGGGCGGCGAGCACCAGCAGCCCGCCGGCCACCACGCCGGCGCCGGTGCCGCTGTTGACCACCGCCTGGGCGCGGGCCTCCGACGCCGGGGGCACGGTCGCGGCCACGGCGGCCACGAGCGCGGGGGTGGCCGCCCCCGCCCCGCTGCCGGCGACCAGGACGCCGGCCGCGAGCACCGGGGTGCTGGTCGCGGTCGCGACCACCACCGACCCCGCCGCGGCGCTGCCCCCGGCGGCCCACAGCGCGGCCCGGCCGCGCCCCCGGGCGACCAGGGGCGGGGCCAGCAGGGCGGCGGCGCAGTAGGCCAGGTAGCCCCCGCCCGCGAGCCACCCGGCGGTGCCGGCGGAGATCCCGAACTCCCCGCGGAACTGCGGCAGGTACAGGCCGAACCCGTACCGGGCCAGTCCGTAGGTCACCGCGATGACGGCGAGGCCGGCACCGACCAGTCGCGCGGCCGACCCGTCGCGCAGGTGTAACGGTCGTTTCGCCATAACGATCGTTACGATAGGTCCGTGCCCCGGACGTCCGCCATCCCGGCGCGGGAGCGGCTGCTCACCGCGGCCGCCGAGCTGTTCTACGAGTCGGGCATCGCCGCGACCGGTGTCGACGCCGTCCTCGAGCGGGCCGGCGTCTCCCCCGCCACCATGTACGCCCACTTCTCCGGCAAGGACGCCCTCGTGGCCGCCTACCTGGAGCAGCGGCACCACCAGTGGCGCGCGGTGTGGGACGAGGTGCTCGCCGAGCGCAGCGACCCCCGCGACCGGCTCCTGTCGGTGTTCGACGCGGTCGGGCGGTACCGGGGCCGGTCGGGCAGCCGCCGGGGGTGCGGGTTCCTCGCCGCCGCCGCTGAGCTCCCGGCCGGCCATCCCGGTCAGGACTGGCTGGCCGCCGACACGGCGCTGCTCACCGGGCGGCTGGGGGACCTCGCCCGGGCCGCCGGCGCCCCGCGGCCCGCGGACCTGGCCGCGGACCTGCTGCTGCTCTACGACGGAGCGCTGGCCGGCCTCGCGCGGGAGGCGACCACCCCCGGCTCGGTCGGCGCGGACCCCCTCGGCCGGGCCTGCGCCGCGGCGCACCTCCTGCTCGCCACCCTGCTCGACGGGCGGTGACCACACCCCGGGTACGGGCGGGCGACCATCGGCGCCGGCCGCCCCTCACGCGCGCGGTGCGCGACCGGGTGGCTGCCTCGGCTCGTCCAGCAGCGGCGCCGGGGTCCGGAGCGGTGCGTGCGCGGGTGCCCCGGCCGTCACCGCCAGCGGTGCGCCGTCCACGACGACGGTCACCGGCCCCTCGCCGCGGGTGAGCGTGACCGTGGTGCCCTCCCGCGTCGTCTCGACGCGGAGCCCCCTGCCCCGCCAGGTGACCGAGTAGGCCGTCCGGGTCAGGGAGGAGGGCAGCAGCGGGGCGAGTTCGAGGTCCTCGTGGTCCTCCCGCAGTCCGCCGAGCCCGGCGACGAGGGCCAGCCACGCCCCTCCGACCGCGGCCAGGTGCAGGCCCCCGGCGGTGTCGCCCCGGAGGTCGCGCAGGTCCACGAGGGCGCACTCGCGCAGGTAGCGGTGGGCGAGGTCGGGGTGCTGCGCCTGGGCGCAGACGACCGCCTGGACGGCCGCCGAGAGCGAGGAGTCCCGGACGGTGCGCGCCTCGTAGTAGTCCAG
Source organism: Geodermatophilus sp. SYSU D00079 (assembly GCF_054050635.1). NCBI lineage: Bacteria > Bacillati > Actinomycetota > Actinomycetes > Geodermatophilales > Geodermatophilaceae > Geodermatophilus > Geodermatophilus sp. SYSU D00079. The sequence continues at coordinate 98,598 of NZ_JBJGZS010000014.1, forward strand.
GTCGCGCGCCACCTCCTCGGCGGTGAAGTCGTCGCGGCACCACCACAGGGCCTGGACGAGGTCGGCCTGCTTGAGCACCTGACGGCGGTAGAACGTCGCGTAGTGCTGGTGGTCCTGGACCGGGTAGGCGTCCGGGTCGTCCCGGAAGGGCCACTCCCGGTAGGCGGTGAAGTTCGCGTTCATGGGGTGCACGCCCAGGCCCGCGTCCCACGGGACGTGGACGGCGTCGGCCACGGACCGCCAGGCGGCGGTCTCGGCGTGGTCCACCCCCAGCTCCGCCGCCCGGGCCTCCAGCCGCCGGCACGCGTCGGCGGCCCACCGCAGGTTGCGTCGGGCCATGAGGTTGGTGAACACGTTGTCGTCCACGACGCCCGTGTACTCGTCCGGCCCGGTCATGCCGAACAGGTGCCAGCCGCCGGCGGCGTCCTCGTGCCCGATGGACATCCACAGCCGCGCCGTCTCGACGAGCACCGCCAGGCCGCCGAGGTGCTCGAGGTCCTCGCCGGTGACGTTCTGGTGCAGCCAGAAGGCGCGGGCGATGTCGGCGTTGACGTGCATCGCCGCCGTGCTCGCCGGCCAGTACGCGGAGACCTCCCGCCCGCTGATCGTGCGCCAGGGGAACGACGCCCCCTCCAGCCCCAGCGTGCGGGCGCGCTCCCGGGCGAGGTCCAGCGTGGCCGAGCGCCACCGCAGCAGCCGTGCCGCTGCCTGCGGGCGCAGCAGCGTCAGGGCGGGCAGGACGAAGCCCTCGACGTCCCAGAAGGTGTGGCCGCTGTACCCGGTGCCGGTCAGTCCCTTGGCGCCGACCGGGGCGTCGGAGATGCAGGCGGCGGAGCAGGACAGCTGGAACACCGCGTAGCGCAACGCCTGCTGCAGCTCGGTGTCGCCGTCGACCTCGACGTCCGCCGTCGCCCACAGCTCGTCCAGCGCCGCCCGCTGACCGGCCAGCAGCCCCTCCCACCCGAGGTCGAGCGCGGAGTCGACGGCGCCGGATGCCTCGCCGACGACGGAGTCGGACCCGGCGTCGTACGACCAGCTGTACCCGACGACCTTGACGACGGTGAGGCCCTCCCCCGCGCCCAGGTGGGCGCCGACGGTGGTGACCACGTGCTGCTCGTCGACGGCGGTGCTCACCCGCCCGCCGTCGACCACGTGGTGGACCGCGGCCGCGACCGTGATGCCCGACCCCCGGGTCCGCTCCACGAGGGTGCCACCGCTGCCGGTGCCGATCTGCGCGCGCGGGTCGAAGGCCCGGTCCAGGGCCTCGGCCACGCGCGGGTCGTCGTTGTCCACGCCCGTCGGCGTCACCTCGCCGGCGGCCAGCTCGGACCGGACGAGCACGTGCGCGGCCCCCTCCAGGACGCGGACCTCGTACCGGACCGCGCAGACCGCCCGCTCCACCAGCGACACCAGCCGCCGCGAGCGCACCTCCACCGAGGCGCCCGACGGCGTCGTCCAGCGCACGCGGCGGTCGAGGGTGCCGGCGCGCAGGTCCAGCGCCCGCTCGTGGACCTGCGGCCGGACCTCCCGCACGTCGAGCGGGATCCCGTCGACCAGCAGGCGCAGCGGCGTGCCGTCGACGACGGTGAGCAGCGCCTGCCCCTCCTCGGGCTGTCCGTAGCCGCCCTCGGGATAGGACAGGGGATGGGTCTCGTAGACGCCGGACAGGTACGTGCCCCGCATGCCGGAGGGCTCGACCTCGTCCAGCGCCCCCCGGATGCCGAGGTAGCCGTTGGACAGGCTGAAGACCGACTCGGCGACGGCGAGCGTCTCGGTGTCCACGTGCGGCTGGCGGACCAGCCACGGGTCGGTCTCCAGCGTGGGAGCGGTCACGTCCGGTCCTCTCGGGGGGAGCGATCAGGACGCCCACGGCGCCCCGCTCCAGTCCTACCGGGAGGCGGCGGACGGCGCGACGCGTGCGGACCGTGTCCGCGCCGCGACCTCAGGACAGCCGGTGGAGGAGCGTCATCGCGGTCCGGCAGCCGTCCTCCCCGGCCATCGCCCGGGCGGCGGCCGCCGCGGCGCCGGGAGCGGGGAGGGTGGCCAGTGCCGCCCCGAGGCGGTCAGCGGTGAGCCGCCGCGCGGGTACCGGCACCGCGCCGAGGCCCCGCCGGTGCAGCAGGGCGCCCCAGAAGGGCTGGTCGGCGAGGAACGGCACCGTCACCGACACCACCCCCGCCCGCACGACGGCGTGCGCGGTGCCGGCGCCGCCGTGGTGCACGGCGACGGCGCACCGGGGCAGGACCGTGGCGTGCGGGACACCCGCACGGACGAGGACGTCCTCGCCGGTCAGGTCCTCGGGGATCTGCAGGCCGCCCCATCCCGTGGTCACGAGGACCCGTCGTCCGGCTGCGCGGACCGCGCCGACCACGGCCCGGCCGCGAGCGACGGGGTCACCGGCGGCCATGGACCCGAAGCCGGCGTACACGACGTCCCCGCCGTCGAGGAAGGCCTCGAGCTCGGCGTCGAGCGGCGGATCCGCCGGCGGGCTCTGCCAGGCCCCGGTCAGCTGGGTGGTGTCCGGCCAGTCGTGGGGCCGCGGCAGGAGGACCCCGCTGATCGGCACGACGGTGAGCGAGGGCTGCGGGAGCGGGCCGCGCACCGGCACGCCGAGCCGGCCCCGGATCTCGCGCAGCGTCCCGGCGAACGCCCGGGAGGCGCCGGCCAGGACCCGGTAGGTCACCGGGTTGAACCGCCCCAGGTCCGCTGTGGTGACCCCGGCGGCGGGGAACTCGCGGGTGGGGGTCAGGGTCGGGACGAGCTCGACCACCACCCGGGGCACGTCCAGGTGGGCGGCCGCGACCGGCGCGGACAGCACCTTGGGGTGGTGGACGACCACATCGGGGCGGAAGGCCAGCGCGGCCTCCACCGCCGACCGCAGCATCGCGGCCATCATGGGCCGGACCACGGAGCGGTAGGACCTGAGCGCGGCCCACGCCGAGACCCCCTGCTGCGCGACCACCCGGGTGAAGTCCGCGTCCAGGGGTGCGACGTCGACGCCCACGCCCTCGGCCGTGTCGACGAAGTCGCGCGTCACGCCCAGACGGACGTCGTGGCCGTCGTCCCGTGCCCGTCGGGCCAGCGCGAGGAACGGCTCGACGTCCCCGCGGCTCCCGGCGGTCAGCAGCACGATCCGCATCCCGGCTCCCTGTGACACGCCGGTCGAGGTCCGGCCCGGTCGCCCGGTCGCCGACGACTGTCCCGCACGGAGTCGGAGGTCGGGAACCCCCCGGCGCCTCCGCCCCGATGGTCAGGACCGGGGCTCCTCCCCGCCTCCGGAGGAGGCCCACCGGGTCCCTGCCGGCGAGCCGGCCAGCGCCCCGGGTCGCGCGGCGGCCGACGGGGGCGCCACCTCCCCGGGCAGCGAGGCCCCCCGCAGCTGCTGGAGGCGCCGGGCGACGGCCCGGAGGTCGAGGTCGGGGAGCAGCCGGCTGTCGTCCCCGACGCGCACCAGCGGCGCGGAGCGCAGGGTCGCGCCCCGGTCGGCGGCCGGTCCGCGGACCGTCTGCTCGCCGTCGGTCCAGGTCCTGGGGGCGATGGTGCGCAGCGCGTCGACGGCGAAGGCCACCGGGCGGCCGTCGACGTCGACCAGCAGCAGGCAGGTGGACGCGCCCATCGGCTGCCCGGGCAGGCCGAGGAGGGTGGCCAGGCAGAGCACCGGGACGGCGGCCCGGCGGTGGGTGACCAGGCCCAGCACGCCGGCCACGGCGGTGGCGGTCAGGGTCTGCGGGCGGGGCAGGATCTCGGTGACCTGCTCCAGCGGGGTGGTGACGTCGACGCCGACGGAGAAGACGAGGTGGGACGGCGCGCCGCCGGCAGCCGCGGCGGCGACGGAGGCGACGTCGCCCGGGCGGGCGGACGCGGTGTCCAGCGCGGTGTTCACCGAGGCGAACCCGGTGAGGTCCGGATCGGTGAGCAGCGCCGCGCCGTCGAGGACCAGGCAGTCCCCCAGCCCGTCGACGGTCACCATGCCGGCGACCAGGTCCGGCCGGGGCACGGCGAACGACGGCGCGGGCAGCACGTCCTCGTCGGCGACGTGCACCAGGTCGAGCAGCTCGCTGAGGGCCAGCACCACGTACCCGGGGCCGAGGTCGAGCACCAGCCCGGCGCCGGTCTCGTGGGCGGCGAGCTCGCCCAGGCCCAGCAGGACGAGGGGGTCGACGACCGGCACCTCGCGGTCGGAGAAGTCGACCACCCCGCGGCACGTGCGGCTGGACAGCACCGACGGCTGCAGGTCGGGCGTGGGCAGCGTGGTGTGCACGTGGGCGGCGTCGACGGCGAACCGGTACGGCCCGCAACGCAGCACGGTCAGCGTCCGCCGGGCGCCGTCGGCCGCCGACCCGGGGACGGCGGCGTCGCGGGTGACGTCGGTGACGGTGGGCACGCCGGGCAGGGCCAGGATCGCCGCGGCGTCCAGGACGCTGTGCGCCTGACCGGTCTCCGGGTGGCGGAAGGTGGCGGAGAACAGCAGGCCGCCGCCCTCGGTCCGGGCGGCGACCAGCGCGTCCGCGGGGACCTGGCAGATGCCGCGGACCTCGTCGGCGAGCAGGCCGAGCACCTGGCCGTCCGAGGCGGCGACGACCACGACCTGGCCCGGGCGCCGCGGGGCCGGGCGCCCCAGGACCGCCGCCAGGTCGAGCACGGGCAGGACCAGCCGGCGCAGCTGCACGGCCCCGAGCAGGCCCGGGGCGGCGGCGGGCAGCCCGGCCAGCTCCGGCGGGCAGGGCACCACCTCGCGCAGCGCGGACAGCGGCAGGGCGACGTCCACCCCGGCCATCCGGAGCAGCCCGTACACCACCTCGCCCGCGGACTCCCCGGCCGTGCCCGCCACCGGGACCGGGAGGCGGCCGACCGGCGCGGTCACGTCCGGTCGGCCGAGGCGAGCTGGGCGATGAGGTCGTCGACCTGCCGCGAGGCGGCCTGCTGCTGCTGGGTGGAGGCCGAGATGCTGCGGATGGTGTCGTTGGTGCGGGTCACGCTGTCGACGATCCGCTCGAAGGCGGACTCGGCCCGCTTGGACACCTCCGAGCCCTGGGCGACCCGGTCGGCCGACTCCTCGATGAGCCGGCCGATCTGCTGGGAGGCCTCGAACGACCGCTCGGCGAGCTTGCGCACCTCGCCGGCGACGATCGAGAAGCCGACGCCGTGCTCGCCGGCGCGGGCGGCCTCGATCGAGGCGTTGAACGCCAGCAGGTTGGTCTGGTTGGCGATCTCCCCCATCACCCGGACGATCTCGGTGATGGAGTTGGACGACCTCTGGATCAGGGCGATCGCCTCCAGCGACGCCCGCAGCGCCTCGACGCCCTGCTGGGCGTTGTCCTGGGTCTCCCCCGCCAGCGCGGTCGCGGTGTGCGAGCTGCGGGCGATGTCCTCGATGGACACGGCCAGCTCGCCCACCGAGGCGGTCATGGCGCGGGTGGCGGTGGCGATCCGGTTCTCCCGCTCCACCTCGTCGGTGACGTCGTAGGCGAACTTGACCACCTTGAACGGCGCGCCGGACAGGTCGTAGATCGGGTTGTAGGTGGCCTGGATGTGCACGTCCCGGCCGTACTTGCCCTTGCGGTGGAAGCGGCCGGCGAGCACCTCGCCCTTGCCCAGCCGGATCCAGAAGTCCCGGTACTCCGGCGAGCGGATGTAGGCCTCGTCGCAGAACTCGCTGTGGTGGTGGCCGAGGATCTCCCGCAGGGAGTAGCCCATCGTCCGCAGGAAGTTCTCGTTGGCCGACAGGACGTTGCCCTCGAGGTCGAACTCGATGACCGCCTGGGCCCGGTCCACGGCGTCGATGCGCGCGCGGACCTCGGCCGACCGCCGCTTGCTCGCGGTGACGTCCACGGCGAACTTGACCACCTTGAAAGGCTTGCCGGCGTCGTCGAGGATCGGGTTGTAGGTGGCCTGGATCCACACCTCCTTGCCGCCCTTGCCGAGCCGCCGGTACTCGCCGCTGTGGAAGTCGCCGGCGCCGAGCTTCTCCCAGAACTGCCGGTACTCGTCGGTGGCGGCGTACGCCGGGTCGCAGAAGAGCCGGTGGTGCTTGCCCTTGACCTCGGCGAGCGTGTAGCCCATCGCCTCGAGGAAGTTGCCGTTCGCGCCGAGCACCGTGCCGTCGAGGTCGAACTCGATGACCGCCTGCGCGCGGTCCATCGCGGCGACCCTGCCGGTGAACTCGTTGTGCTGCCGCTTGGCCGCGGTGACGTCGGTCGCGAACTCGACGATCTTCACCACGCGACCGGAGTCGTCGAGGATCGGGTTGTAGGTGGCCTGCAGCCACACCTCGCGCCCGTCCTTGTCGCGGCGCCGGAACTCCCCGGCCTCGTACCGGCCCTGTGCCAGGCGGTGCCAGAAGTCCGCGTACTCGTCGGTGGCAGCGGAGGCGGGGTCGCAGAAGAGCCGGTGGTGCCGGCCGCGGATCTCGGCGACCGAGTAGCCCATCGTGTCGCAGAAGTTCTGGTTCGCGGTCAGGACCCGGCCGCCCAGGTCGAACTCGACGACCGCCTGGGCGCGGTCGATGGCGGCCACCTTGCCGCGGGACTCGGCACCGGCGTACTTCGCCTCGGTGATGTCACTGGCGAACTTGACGATCTTCAGCGGCTTGCCGGAGTCGTCGAGGATCGGGTTGTAGGTGGCCTGCAGCCACACCTCGCGCCCGTCCTTGGCGATCCGCTTGAACTCACCGACCTCGTAGCCGCCGGCACCCAGCCGGGCCCAGAACTCCGCGTACTCCTCGCTGTTGGTCAGCGTCGGCTCGCAGAACATGCCGTGGTGCCGGCCCTGGATCTCGTGCAGGGCGTAGCCCATGGTGTCGCAGAAGTTCTGGTTGGCCGTCAGCACCGTCCCGTCGAGCCGGAACTCGACGACCGCCTGGGCGCGGTCGATGGCGGCCACCTTGCCGCGGAACTCGGTGTCGGCGAGCTTGGCGACGGTGATGTCGCTGGCGAACTTGACGACCTTCAGCGGCTTGCCGTCCTCGTCGAGGATCGGGTTGTAGGTCGCCTGGAGCCACACCTCCCGGCCGCCCTTGGCCAGCCGCTTGTACACCCCGCCCTCGAACTGGCCGTTGGCCAGCCGCTGCCAGAACTGGGCGTACTCGTCGCTGGCGGCCACGGACGGCTCGCAGAACACCCGGTGGTGCCGGCCCCGCACCTCGGCCAGCGTGTAGCCCATCGCGTCGAGGAAGTTGCGGTTGGCGGTGAGGATCGTGCCGTCGAGGGCGAACTCGATGACCGCCTGCGAGCGGTCCAGCGCCACCGCCTGGCTCTCCCGCTCGAGAGCGGCCACCTTGCCCTCGGTGATGTCGGTGGCCAGCACGATCACCTTGGTCGGGCGGCCGGCCGGACCCGGGATCGGGATGTAGGAGGACCGCAGCCACACCTCCCGGCCGCCCTTGGCCAGCCGCTTGACCACGACACCGGACTCGGACGCCCCGCCGGCCAGGCGCTCCCAGAACCCCGCGTACTCGGGGCTCCGGGCCAGCTCGGGCTCGCAGAAGACCCGGTGGTGCTGCCCGCGCACCTCCTCCAGCGTGTAGCCCATCGTGTCGAGGAAGTCCTGGCTGGCCGCCAGCACGGTCCCGTCCAGGTCGTACTCCACCACCGCCTGGGAGTTCCGCAGGGCCTCGACGATGGCGCGCAGTTCGAGCAGCTCCCCGGTGGGCGCGGCGGACGAGCTCGACGACATCAGCACTCCTGGGTGCGTGGGGACCAACCGGGTGGTGCACAACTCCTGCGGGCAGGTTCGGCCGGGCGCGCCGCGGTGTTGAGCGGAACCACACCGCGGGCGCCCGCTGGTCACACCGGCCCCACGCGACGCCTCCGCACGCCGGTCCGCGCGAGGGCGCGCCACGGGAACCGGAGGGCCACCGCGATCCGCAGGGCCGCCCGTCCCGCCCGGGTCTCGGCGAGGGTCAGGGGCGGGAACAGGCCCATCTGGGCGAGGACGCCGGCCACGTCGAGGTAGAAGTGGTCCTCGGCGAGGCGCCCGTCGCGCATCCGGACGAAGCTGACGGCCCGGATCCGCAGTCGCCGCCCGGTGGCCGGGACGCCGAACAGCGTGCCGAGGTGCGTGCCGCTGAGCGTGTACTCCTCGGCGACGAGGTCCCCGTGGGGCAGCCGCCGGGTGAGGTCCAGCCGGAGGTCGGGCACGGCGTCGAAGAGCCCCTGCAGGACCGCCCCGACCTCGGCCTTCCCGCGGTGGGTGCGGCCCATCGCCACGTCGTGCCAGGTGATCCCGTCGTCGTAGTGCGCCAGGATCCCGGCCACGTCGTGGCGGTTCCAGCACGGCACGACCGCCGTCATGGTGTCGAGGTTGCGCTGCTCCGTCGCCGTGGTCGTCAGTGGTCCCACCGCGGGTGCCCTCCGCCGTCGGCGAGCACCATGCCCGCGGTGTTGTAGCCCGACAGCACGACCCAGGGCAGGCCGGCGTTGGGCGTCGTCCACTGGCCGGCCAGGTACAGCCCCGGCAGCGGGGAGCGCTGCTGCGGACGGGAGCGGCTGAGCATCTGCGGCACCAGCCCCCACCCGGCGAACGCGCCCTGGTTGTTGTGCGTGCGCCGCACCATGTCCAGCGGCGTGTACACGCGGCGGACCACGACGTGCCGGCGCAGGTCGGGGATGAGCGCCTCGGTGCGCCGGATGAAGACCTCGGCGATGGCGTCCTTGTCGCGGTCCCAGTCGATGCCGACGCTGTCCAGGCGGGTCGGGCACTCCAGCTTGACCGAGTGCATCCCGGGCGGGGCGAGCTCGGGCTGGTGGAGGGTGGCGACGTAGAGGTAGTAGGCCGCCTCCTCGACGTTGCCCAGCGGGAAGGCCGCCATCGCCTTGTCGATGTCGCGGTGCGGGTAGACGAAGTTCAGCCGTCTGATCTCCTCGCCGTACCGGGCCAGGTCCAGGTCGATGCCGAGCTGCACCTGGAAGAACGAGGGCGTGGTGGGGTGGGTCTGCACCGCCGTCCGCAGCCGGCGGGGGACGACGTCGGCGGGCAGCTGCTCGGTGTAGAGCCGGCGGGCGTCGGAGGCGCAGACCACCGCGCCCGCGGCGAACTCGCGGCCGTCGACGGTCCGCACCCCGTGCACCCGGCCGCCGGTGACCAGCACCCGCTCGACCTCCGCGCCGGTGACCACCGTGCCGCCGGCCTCGAGGAACATCTCGCGCAGCACCTCGGCGAGCCGGCCGAAGCCGCCCCGCGGCATCCACATGAGCCGCAGCGCGTGCACGAGGAAGACCGACGCGATGACCGCCGACAGCTCCGAGGGGGCGGTGCCGATCCCGACGCACAGCAGGGACAGGGAGGCCTTGAGGTCCGGGTCACGCAGGTGCTCGTCGAGCATCTGCTGCAGGGTCCGGTTCTGGTACTTCAGCAGCGTCGAGCCGGGCAGGCCCAGCCGGCCGGCCAGGGGCGCGACGGCGTCCCCGAGCCACGGCCGCTGGAACTGCTCGAGCAGCCGGTCCAGCGGGCGACGCTGCCCCGGGACGTCGGCGATCCGGAAGCTCGGGACGACGAGGTCGAGCTCGGTGACCATGCGCTCCATGTCCAGCAGCACCCGGGTGATCCCGGCCCGCTCGGCCGGGAACCGCCGGGACAGCTGCTCGGCGGTCAGGGTGAGGTCGGCCGGGATGCCCACCCGCTCGTCGGGGAAGACGCCCTGGAAGCTCTGCAGGTCGGGGACCATCTCGATGCGCTGGTCGATGCCGAGCCGTTCGAACACCTGGCGGGCCGGCATGCCCAGCCGGAAGGCCAGCAGGATGTGCCCGCCGTGGTCCCAGTGGAAGCCCTGCTCCCCGTCGCCGTGGGCGTACCCGCCGACGAACGGGTTCTTCTCCAGCAGCAGCGTCCGGGCCCCCTGCTGGGCGAGGGTGAGGGCGCAGGTGAGGCCGCCGGCTCCCGCGCCGGTGACGATCGCGTCGTACCGGTCGGGGATGCGGCTCCGGGGGGCGGTGGAGGGTCCGGGCACGGGCTTCTCCTCGTCGGGGCTTGTCGGGGCTTGTCGGGGCTTCTTGAGGGGCGGGGCGGTCGCGGGGCGAGGGGGTCCTAGGGGGCGGCGGGTGCCAGCGCGGTGCGCAGCCCGGCCAGCAGACGGGCCCGGGCCGGCCCGACGGCCTCGACCGGCATCCCGAGCCGCGCGCCGATCGCCGCGTCGCTCGGGACCGGGGTGGTGACGAGCAGCTCGAGCAGCTGCCGCTGCCGCTCGGGCAGCTGCCGGACGGCCCGGCGGACCAGGTCGGCCCGCTCCTGGCGGAGGACGTGCGCCAGGGGGTCGGCATCGGGCCCGGGGGTCGCACCGTCGTCGGGGTCCTCCCGGTCCGCGTCCCGCAGCGCGTCCCGGCAGGCACGCCGGGCGGTGGTCCGCAGCCACCCGGCCAGCCGCTCGGGTCGGCGCAGGGCGGCGGGGTCCTCCAGCAGGCGCAGCCAGGTGGCCTGGACGGCGTCCGCGGCCTCGGCGTCCGAGAGCGGGAACGCCCCCACGACCGACGACAGCAGTCCGCCGTACCGCTCGACGACGGCGTGCCAGGCCCACTGGTCGCCCTGCGCGGCGCGCCGGACCAGGTGGCCGGTGGTGTCCCGCGCCGCCGGCGCCCGGTCGACGCGCACCGCCGGGGTGCCGCGCGTCGTCCGGTGCCCCGCGGGGCCCGCCGGTCCGGACGCCGGTCGCGGCTGCCGGGGGCGCGCCGCCGGCTCCGGGGACCGGCCGGTGCCCTCCGGCGCCCTGGTGGCCTGTCCCCCGTGGCGGGTGGACTCCGGCTGGGTGCTGACCATCTCGTGCCTCGTCTCGGGAGGGCCGCGGGAGCGGCGTGCGGTTCGGTACGAGGAGCCTGCTGCGGTCGGCGGCCCGGGACGATCGAGCAGGCCCTACGAGGAGCGCTGCCGACCCCCGGCCGCGGGGTGGGGTGGACCCCCGCCCCGGGCGCGGTGGGCGCCGCGGGACGCGGCCGCGCGGGCGCTAGGGGGCGGCCGGCGCCCAGCGGTGCTGGGTGTCCCGCGCCGGGGCGGGGACGCCGGCCGGTGGGCGGCGGGGCTGCCGGCCGCGGGCGGCGGCCCGGCGGGCCGGGACCCGGCGGCGGCCGGGCATCCACCAGTTCCAGGCCCCCATGAGCCGCATCGAGGCGGGCACGACCAGGAGGCGGATGACCGTGGCGTCGAGGGCGATGGCGACGGCCATGCCGAAGCCGAGCTGCTTCATCGGCAGGATCCCCGCGAAGGAGAAGGCCCCGAAGACCACGACCATGAGCAGCGCCGCCCCGGAGATCAGGGGTGCGGTGTCGGCCAGCCCGCGCGCCACGCTGCCCCGGTCGTCGCCGGTCTGCTGGTGGTACTCGCGCACCCGGTTGAGCAGGAACACCTCGTAGTCGGTGCTGAGGCTGAACAGCAGGGTCAGCAGCAGCACCGGCACGAAGTTCTGGACGTACCCGGTGCGCTCGAAGCCGAGCAGGTCGGCGCCGAGGCCGTGCTGGAAGACCAGGACCAGCACGCCGTACGTGGCCGCCACCGACAGCATATTGATGAGGATGGCCTTCAGCGGCAGGAACACCGACCGGAAGCTCAGCAGCAGGAAGAGGTAGATGATCGCCAGCATCGCCAGGACCACCTGCGGCATCGTGCGGGTGATGGCGTCGTTGCTGTCCACTCCCTGCGCCGTCTCGCCGCCGACGGCGACCGACAGGCCGGGGGCGTCCAGGGCCGCACCCTCGGCCCGCACGGCGGCCAGCAGGTCCTGCGTGCCCGGAGCCGACGCCGGGGCGTCGGGGACGACGCTGAGCAGCAGCCGCCGGCCGTCGTCGGAGACGTGGTGGTCGACGGTCTGCCGGACGTCGGGCGGCAGGGCCTCCCGCGCCGGCCCCGCCAGGGCGGCCAGCGGGTCGGCCGGGGCGACGGCGGCCAGCGCGTCCAGGGCGGAGTCCACCCGGACCACCGACGGCAGGGCCCGCAGCCGGTCCCGCAGCCCGAGGACGGCGGCGCCGTCGTCGGAGCCCAACGGGTCCGGGGAGCTCACCACGACCTGCAGCGGCGCGGTGGAGCCGGGTCCGAACTGCTCCTCCATGACGGCGAAGCCGGCCCGCACCGGCTCGTCGGCGGGGACGATCCGCGAGTCGGGGGTGAAGGTCTGCAGGCCCAGCGACGGCGCGGCGAGCAGCAGCAGGCCGCCGACGCTCACGGCGAGGAACAGCGCGGGGCGCCGCATGACGCGGCCGGCGAAGGCGACCCAGCGCGCGGCGGCCGGCCGGCGGTGGGTCCCCCGGCGGACGAACACCACCCCCCGCTCGATGCGCGGCCCGAGCAGGTGCAGCACCACCGGCAGCAGGACGACGCTGGTGAGCACGGAGAAGGCGACGACGACCACCGCGCCCAGCGCGATCGACCCGATGACGCCGAGCGGGACCAGGAACAGCGTGCACATCGCCGCGATCACGGTGACGCCGGAGAAGAGCACCGTCTCCCCGGAGGTGCGCAGCGTGGCGGCGACCGCGCTCTCGACGTCCCGGCCCGCGGCGAGCTCCTCCTTGAACCGGGCGATGACGAACAGCGAGTAGTCGATGCCGACGCCCAGGCCGAGCATGGTGGCGGTGTTCTGCACGAACAGCGACAGCTCGTACTGGCCGGCCAGCACGGTGAGCACGGCGAGGGTGAGCACGATGGAGGTCCCGCCGACCACCAGCGCGACCAGCGCCGCGACCGCGCCGCCGAAGAGCACCAGCAGCACGAGCAGGACCAGCGGCAGGGTGATCAGCTCGGCCCGGACCAGCCCCTCCTCGCTGAGCTCGTTGACCGCGCCCCAGAAGGACGCCGGGCCGACGAGGGACACCTGCAGCCCGCGGTCGGCGAACTGCTCGCGCAGGCGGGACTGCACGTCGGGCAGCTCCTGCCGGGCCTGGCCCTCCTCGATGCCGAGGCCGACGACGTCGACGGCGGTGCGCCGGTCGGGGCCGAGGAAGGGGGCGCGGGCCTCGGGCCCCAGCGTCGACCAGCCGTAGCCGCTCTGGACGTCGAGCGTCGGGTCGGCGGTCACCGCCGCCACCACCTCGCGGACCCGCCCCTCGAACGGCTCCTCCTCCGCCGTGTGCGCGGTGTCCCGGACGACGACGGTCAGGGTGCTGGCCGCGCGGCCGACGAAGCCCGAGCGCAGGGCCTCCTCCACGGCCGCGGACTGCGAGCCCTCGACCTCCCACCCGCCGCCGCTGAGCCGGCCGGGCAGCCCGGTGGCGACGACGCCCGCGCAGGCCACGGCGACCAGCCAGAGGACCGCGATCGGCCAGCGCCACCGCCGGGTGGCGGCGGTGAAGCGCTCGATCACCGCCTCCGCTCCGACCCGTGCTCCAGGACGGCGAGGTCCCGCAGGGCCAGCGCGAGCACCCACGGCTTGCGCAGCCGGGTGCGCAGGTGGGCCAGCGGCGGCCGCACGGCCCGGTGGGCGTCGACGACGGTGTGGCGGCGGACCGGCCGGCCGTCGAGCACGTCGATGACCATGCGGGCGGTGAGGGCGCCGAACAGCATGGAGGTGTAGACCAGCTGGGAGACGCTCTCCTCGCCGGTGGCCACCGAGCGGCGGGCGCTCTCCAGCATCTCCACCGGCACGACGCGCAGCGGGACGACCCGCCGCAGGAGGCTCCACGTCCGCCCCTCGGCCACCTGGGCGGCGGTGACGGCCCCGTCGAAGGGGGCTCCGGGCCGCCGGTAGTCGTAGAAGCGCACGTACTGGGTGCCGGCCATGTCGTAGCCGGAGATGACCGGCCGGCGGGCGCGGGCGGCCGCCTCGTGCAGCGCGTACTTGGCCCGCCACCCCGCCGGCTCGGTCACGTCCACGCCGTCGACCACGAGGTCGCAGGCACCGACCATCGCCGCGACGGTGCCGGGCTGGATGCCGTCGGTGTCGACCCAGGTCCGGGCGCGCGGGTTGATCTCCGCCACGCGGCGGGCGCAGACCTCGGCCTTGTTCCGCCCGATGTCCTCCCGCCCGGCGCTCTGCCGGTTGAGGTTGTTCAGCTCGTAGACGCCGTTGTCGGCGAGGACGAGGTCCTCGACGCCCAGCCGGGTCAGCGGCTCGACGACGGCGCCGCCGGTCGACCCGCACCCGGCGACGAGCACCGTCGCGGCCCGCAGCCGCTGCTGCGACTCCGGGGGCACGAAGCCCCGGTTGCGGCTGGTGAACTCGTCGTAGACGTCGATCGGGAGCGCGGTCATCACGGGTGTCCTTCCGGGTGCGGGTGGGGAGGTCATCGGACGGCGGTGAACGGCAGGGTCGTGCTGACCCGGCGGACGGTGGCGTCGGTGCGGGGCCGGGCCGGCCGGTCGACGGCCTCGCCGGCAGCGGGCCGGTCGAGCAGCCGTTCGTGCTCGTCGAGCCAGGCCCGCAGCTCCTCGCGACAGCGGCGCTCGGACTCGTCGAGGCCGTCCAGCTCGGCCCGCAGCCGCCGCCCGCGGGCGACGAGGTCGTCGACGTCGGCCCGCGGGGCCCGGTGCGCGGCCGCGACGATCCGGGCCGCCTCGTCGCGCGCGTCGGCGAGGACCGCCTCGGCCTCGGCCCGGGACCGGGCCACGATCGCGGCGGCGTCGGCGGTGGCGTCGGCCAGGACCTGCTCGGCCATCCGCTCGGCGTGCTGGAGGGTGCGCAGCGCCACGGCCGGGGTGCCGGTCTCCTGCGGAGGGGCCGCGGCGCGGGGTCCGGCGTGGCCGGCCGGGGGCGCGGCGCCGGCCGTCCGGCCCAGTTCCTCCTCGATCCAGTCGAGGAAGGCGTCGACCTCTCCGATGTCGTAGCCGCGGAAGGTGACCCGGAACTCCTGGGCCCGGATGTCGGCGGGGTCGATCGGCACGGTGGGTGCTCCTCTCGGGGTGGCCGGGGGCGGGCGGCGGCGGGGTGCTCGCAGCGGCGCCCCAGGGGGTCAGGCGACCACGCGCTCCGTCGTCCCCCGGAGGGCGCCGGAGAGGTCGCCGGCGGCCTCGAAGAGGTCCTCGGCGGCGAGGGTGGCCTCGAGCAGCTCGACGCGCTGCAGCAGCTCACCGCGGTCGGGGACGTCCGCGACGAAGGGCTTGACCTCGCCGCGTCGGGTGTAGGCCGGGTGCAGCAGGTCGCCGTCGGGCAGGGCGGGCCGGGTGTCCTCGATGAGGTGCACGTCGAGTCCGGCGAGCAGCAGGTGCCGCAGGGCGACGTCCTCCTCGACGTCGCCGACCAGGACGCGGACGGCCGGCTCGACGGCGACGAGCGTGCGCCCCGCGCCGAGCAGCAGCTCGAACGTCACGCGCAGCCGCTGGGCGCGGTCGGTGAGGGTCCGGGCGTGCACGAACCGCTTGAGCTCGCGCACCTGGTGGGTGTGGACCCCCGGTGGGGCGGGGACGCGGGTGAAGACGTTGATCCCGTGCGCCTGCTCGACCGGGAACGGCGCCCGGTCGGACGCGAGCAGGTCGCGCGGGTCGCCGTCCGCGGAGGCCGTGAGGCTGAGGTAGCCCAGGATCCGTCCGGTCCGGCCGCTGAGGGTCAGCACGTGCACGTCGTCGGGGTGCAGGGACTGCAGCGGCTCGCAGAACCCGGCGCTGCGGTGCAGGGCCTCCTCGCACGCCCAGCCGAGCTGGAGGTACTGGGCCAGCCGGAAGCCCTGCAGGCCCAGGAGGTAGCGGTGCGGGAGCTGCCCGGTGGTCGCGGCGACGGTCACCAGGCCGTCGCCGCGCACGGCGAGGTGCGGCAGGTCGCCCTGCGGGAGGTGCTCGAGCAGCCGGTGGTAGCTCATCCGCTCGTGCAGGGCGACGATGTCGGCGGCGTACCGGCGGGTGGTGCTGCTGGTCGGGGTGGTGCACATGGCCTCGGTCCTCCCGGGGTCGGTCCGCGCCGCTCAGAACTCGTCCTCGGCGTACAGGGACTCGGTGATCGCGAGGGCCAGCACCTCCGGCGTGCCCTCGTAGATGCGGGCGCCCAGCGCCTCGCGGAGGTACTTCTCCATGCCGAAGTCCCGGACGTAGCCGCGGGCGCCCATGAGGGACATGGCCTCCTCGGCCACCTCGACGGCGATCCGGTCGGCGAACAGCTTCGCCACCGCCGGCTCGTAGACGGGGGCCGGGATCTCGGTGTCGGCCAGGTGGGCCGCCCGCAGGTACAGCAGCCGGGCGGCGTCGACCTTCATCGACATCTCGGCCAGCTTGCGGGCGGTGAACTGGTGCCGGTGCAGCGGGACGCCGCCCTGGATCCGCTCGCCGCACCACTGGCGGGCGAGGTCCAGCGCGCCACGGGCCACGCCGGTGGAGATGGCGGCCACCGCGGCGCGGGCCATGTTCATCTGCTGCACGTTGATGAACACCCCGCCGCCCTCGCCGCCGATGACGTTCTCGGCGGGCACCCGGACGTCGGTGAAGGACATCTCCGTGCCCAGGCAGGTGCGGTAGCCCATCTTGTCCGCGACCTCGCCGAGGACGATCCCCGGCTGGTCGAGCGGGACGACGAAGCAGGTGAGGGCGCTGGCGCCCGGGGTGCCCTCGATGGTGGCGAAGACCGTGGCGTAGTGGGCGACCTTGCCGTTGGTGATGAACTTCTTGGCCCCGTTGAGGACGTAGTGGTCGCCGTCGCGGCGGGCCTGCATGACGTCGACGGCGAACCGGGCGTTGTCGGGGATGAGCAGGTCGCAGCCGGCCATCTCCTCGGTGATGGCGTTGCAGGCCAGGACCGGCTGGTCACCGGCGAACAGCGGCAGGAACCGGGCCTGCAGCGCGGGGTCCCCGGACAGCAGCAGGGGCGCCTGCCCGAGCATGGTCGCGCCGAAGACCAGGGCGAACCCGGCGTCGACGGCGGCCAGCTCCTCGAGGGCGACGGCGACACCGAGCTCCCCGTAGCCCAGGCCGCCGTGCTGCCGGGAGATGACCAGCCGGGTGAGGCCGAGCTGGTGGCCCTCGGTCACCAGCTGCCAGTCGAAGTCCGCGGCGTCGGACTGGTCGAGGCGGCGCACCTCGGGGCGCAGCCGCTCCTCGGCGAACTCCCGGACGCGGTCGCGCAGCTCCTCCACGGCGGGGGGCAGCGAGGTGAGGGTCGGGCCGGTGGTCTCGGGGAGGGTCAGGTCGAGCATGGCGGGGGTGCTCCTTCGGGCGGGGCGGGCGGCGGCGGGGTGCTCGCAGCGGCGCCCCAGGGGGTCAGGCGACCACGCGCTCCGTCGTCCCCCGGAGGGCGCCGGAGAGATCGCCGGCGGCCTCGAAGAGGTCCTCGGCGGCGAGGGTGGCCTCGAGCAGCTCGACGCGCTGC